>NZ_LKKW01000024.1 GCF_001891165.1 Streptobacillus ratti
GAACCTAGAAGTTAAGTCTGTGAACGCTGAAAATACTTAGTGATAGGGAAGATAGGTAGTTGCCAAACTTTTTTGATAATGACTTTGTAGCTCAGTTGGTTAGAGCATCTGACTGTTAATCAGAGGGTCGAAGGTTCAAGTCCTTCCAAGGTCGCCAGATGTTTAGTGATGATAGCCACAGGGATACACCTAGTTACATCTCGAACCTAGAAGTTAAGTCTGTGAACGCCAAAGATACTTAGTGATAGGAAAAATAGGAAATTGCTAAACTTTTTTATTATTTATTGTTAATAACTTAGTCTATATTGATATTTTATCTTTATAGACTTTTTTATTGTTTAAACATATTTTTATACATAAATAGACTATATTAAATAATTTAGTGGCTATTATCTTCTCTCATAATACATTGATTTTTATTTTCTACCTACTTGACAACTAATATTATACAATGTATAATATTGTTAAAGAAATAATAGGAGATGATTTTATGCAAATTAGTAGTGAAATATTAGACTTTTGCGTTCTTTCTTTTTTAAGTACTGAGGACCTATATGGATATATACTTACTCAAAAAGTACAGGAGAAGATAAAAATTAGTGAATCAACCCTCTATCCAGTTTTAAGAAGATTACAAAAAAAAGAATTTTTAGAAACATATGATAGTTCATTTCAAGGAAGAAATAGAAGATATTATAGGATAACAAAAAAAGGAAGAAGAGAATTAGATAAATTTATTAAAGAATGGGTAGAATTGAAGAATAAGATTGATTCGTTTATTGAGGAGGCAGATTTAAATGACTAAAAGAGAATTTATGAGAAAACTTGATAATTATTTAAAGGATTTATATTATTATGAAAAAAAATCAATTTTTGATTTTTATGAAGAATATTTTGCAGATTTAGGTATAAATGAAGATGATGAAATACCTAGTGATATGGATCCTAAAAAAATATCAAGAGATATATTAATTGAATTTGGAGAAAAAAATGAAGAAAAAAGAAAAAGAAAGACATCTTTAACTTCAATTTTACTATTTTTAGGTGGAATATTATCAGCTCCTATAGCAATACCTGTAATATTTTTATTATTAATATTCATTCCACTAATAGTATTTTTAATAATAGGATTAATATCAATGCCATTTATAATATTATGGAGTGTATTGATTGCACCATTTAAATATATAAGTAGTGGTGTATATGGAACAACTGGATATATATTTTTAATAATAGGTTTAAGTATAATATTTATACCAATATTTCTTGGGATTATAAGAAGGATATTTTCAATTATTTCAAATATACTAATGAAAATTTATGCTTCTGTTACAAAGAATAAGAAATCAAGTCATACATATGTTAAAGATGATGTGGCAGATACTGAAGATACAGATAATGAAATTAAATTTGACATTATAAGCAAAATAAAATGTGAAAATATTTTGGGAAATGTAACTATTAAAAAAGGTAAGGAAAATAGAATAGTTTTAGGTAAAATGGTAAAGGAAATAGTAGTTAATAAAACATATATAGATGGAGTATTAACATTATCTATGGAGGGCGAAGGAGTATTAGGATTTAAGAATTTACCAAATATATTAATAGAATATAATGAAGAAAATTTAAATTTTGAAATGAAGAATTTATTAGGTAATTTAAATTATAGTTTCCCTAATTCTGGAATTTTTGAAGCTAGAAATATAGTTGGGAAATTAAAAGTAGATTTAGATGATAATGAAGTAGATATAAAGGTTATAAATAAGTTAGGATTACTTGAAATTGGAAATAGAATAGTAAATGATGAAGATTCAATGAGAAAAATTAGAATAGATACTATTTTTGGTAAGGTAGAAATATTTTAAGGAGGTAATTTTATGAAAATTTTCAGGAAAATAATTATTGGATTAATTTTTGTTTTATTAGGAATTATCTTAATAAATAAAAGCTATAATTCTAAAAAAGAAAATACTTTAAATATTAAAAATAAATATATAATTGAAGAAACTTTTGACAATATAAATACTATTAATATATCTAATTTTTTAGGATATGTTATTATAGAAAAATCAGATGAAAATAGCATTTTTATTAATAGTGATATAGAAGTACCATATTTATATAACGATGGAAAATTAGAGTTAAAAGATGTTAGTAAATTTGAAAAAAAAGATATATTTGAAAAAAAGGATATAGATATAAAAGTTATAATTAAATATAAAGAAGATAAAAAATTAGATATTAATTTAGTAGACTTTATAGGAAAATTTAGATTAAAAGCCCCTTTAAAGGGAAAAATTAATTTAGATAATGTAGTTGGTAGTATAAATATTAATATAGAAAAAGATGCAAAAATAAAGACTGAAAATATAATTGGAGAAGTTAGTTTAAATGCTATAAATAATAATTCTGAATTGGATATTACAGTATCAAATACAGTGGGAAAAGTAATAGTTGTAAAATAGATTTTATACTGCACCTCAAATCTTTGATAGATTTAGAGGTGTATTTTTATTTAAAATATTTAATAAAGTTATCGTGTATATTTTATAATCTTTAATAGTTAAAAATTTAATTTAAATCATATATTTGACAAATATTTGTATATAAGTTAAAATTCAATTTAGGAGGTAAAAATGACATTAATATATTATATAATACAAGCTGTAATTATTGCTTTAATACTATCTTTAGTAATAATTATTATAGGATTAATGGTAAAATCAAAAATAAAAAAAGATAAAAATGTAAGTAATTTAAAACTTAAGAAAATAAAAAAGGTTATCATAACTAATGAAACTTTACTTGAAGATGTTCCAGAGGGAGGGGTAAATAAAAAAAATTCATTTTTTGATTTTAAGGAAGCACTGAAAAAAATTAATCAAACTGATACAGTAGAAGAAGTAATACTTGATATTGATGATATGAAACTAAATTCAATACAAATTGATGAATTAAAAGATATATTTGAAGAAATGAATAAAAAGAAAAAGGTCATAGCGTTAGCATCTAATTTAGACAATTTAAACTATAGAATAGCTATGTTTGCAAACACAATATATATGTATAATTCACTTAATTCATCTATGACATTAAAAGGTTATTCAAGATCATTTATATACTTTAAAAAACTATTTGATAAAATAGGACTTAAAGTAAATGTATTACATATTGGAGATTATAAGTCAGCAGGAGAAAATTATCATAAAGAAGAGATGTCTGAAGAACAAAAAACTTCAATAACTAGAATTTATGATAAAATGTTAGAAAATTTTATTAATGAAGTTAAAGATAGAAGAAATGTAGATATAAAAGAAAAATTACTAAGTGGAGATTTAGTTTTAATTAATCATATTAAAGCAAAAGAATATGGCTTAATAGATGGAATTTCTAATTTAGACAAATTAGAAATAGATTATTCTAAAGATACAGAAGATTTAATTCCATTTTCTAAAAAAGTTAAGAAAAAAAATAAGAGTAAAAATGTAATAGGAGTAATATGTGCTGAAGGGGAAATTATGCCAGATTCTAATTCAGAAAGCATAATTACTTATAATAATATGTTAGAAAAAATAGAAACTTTACAAGAAATTAAAAATCTTAAAGGAGTAATTTTAAGAATAAATTCTCCTGGTGGAAGTGCTCTTGAATCTGAAAAAATATATAAAGAACTTAAAAATTTAGATGTTCCAATATTTATTTCTATGTCATCTGTAGCTGCAAGTGGTGGTTACTATATTTCTACTGTAGCAAAAAAAGTATTTTTAAATCCAAGTACAATTACAGGTTCTATAGGTGTAGTAAGTATGTATCCTACATTTGATGAAGTAAGTAATAAGTTAGGGTTAAATATAGAAACTGTAAATTCAGGGGTTGCAACTGAATTATTTGATTTAAAACAACCTCTTACTGATGAATTAAGAGAAAAATTAATTCAAAGTATGAAAGATATATATATTGAGTTCAAAAAACATGTAATGACAGCAAGAATTATGACAGGTGAAAGATTAGAAAAAATTGCCCAAGGTAAAATATGGTTAGGAAATGAAGCTGTAGAAATAGGACTTGCAGATAAAATTGGTGGTTTTGATGATTGCCTAGAGGCTTTATTAGAATATTTAAATATTAAAGACTATAAATTATATTTTGCTAATAGAAAAATAGGTTTAGTTGATAGTTTGAAAAATAATATTTTAAATATACCATTAACACGTGAAATAAATAAAGAATTAAATATAATTCAAGCAAATAAATACAAATCTATGTATTTTATGAATGTTAAGATAGATTTATAATAAAATATAGTGAAATGAGGAGAAAAAATGAAACAATTTATTGAATTTAATTATCATCATACTAAACATTATAAAATTCAAAATAAATCTAAAAAAACATTGTTGATAAGCCTATTACTTACAGCTATATTTGCTATGCTTGAATTATTTGGTGGAATAATATCAGGCTCTCTTGCATTAGTTTCTGATTCATTTCATATGATATCAGATGTAATTGCGTTGATACTTAGTATGATTGCAATATATTACTCTACTAAAAAACCCACAGATAAATATACATATGGATATTTAAGGGTTGAAATAATAGCTGCATTTTTAAATGGACTTGCATTAGTAATAATAGCAGTTGGAATAATATATGAGGCGATTAAAAGAGTAATTAATCCTCAAGATATTGACTTCAATTTAATGATAACAGTAGCGATTATTGGACTTATTATTAATATAGTGCTTACTTTAGTGCTTATGAATAGTTTAAAACATGAAGATAATTTAAATATTAAAAGTGCATTGTGGCATTTTTTAGGAGATTTATTAAATTCAGTAGGTGTAATAATAACAGGGATATTGGTTAAATATACATCTGTAGTATTGTTAGATCCAATAATAAGCTCTATAATAAGTATAATTATAATGTTAGGAGGTATAAAAATTATTAGAAAATCATTAAATATATTAATGGAGGCTGTGCCAGAAAAATTAGATATAAATAAGATTAAAAATAGTATACTTGATATAGAAAATATTGAAAATGTACATGAATTTCATATGTGGTCTATATCAGAGGGATTATATAGTCTATCATTCCATGTTATTTTAAAAGAATATAATGGTGTTAATGATTATAAAATAATAAAAAATATATCGAATATGTTAAAAGAAGTATATAAAATAGAGCATGTAACTATACAAATAGAAAATCCAGAAGTAAATATACACAAAAAGTAAATATAAAGAATAATATAAAAATTTAAAATATAGCCTTATTACTTAATTTTATAAAGAATAAGGCTTTTTATTTTATTTAATACTGAATTTTTTATTTAAAATAAAACATTAAATAAATATGGATTTATTGCATCAAAGACTGATTAATAATGTGTTTCTAGTGGTTGATTTTTACTTTTTTAATATGTATAATTAAGTAAAAACATGTTTTTAGAATTAGGAGAAAAGAATGAATAAAAAGTTTTTAGCTTTATCAGTAATTTTTAGTATTTTTTCTTTTTCTAATAAAAAATTAAATATAGTTTATAAAGCAGAAGTTAAAAATGAAGGGACATTTTCAAAAATTAAAAATTCAAAAATAGAATATGTTCCTTTAAATTTGACAATTTCATCATTAAATAATGAATTTAAAGCTAATTTAATTATAAAAGGAGAAAGAAAAAATCTTATTTATTCTGATTTAACTACTAGGTATGTAACAGGATTAAAGGAAAATAATCCAATAAATATGAAAGATGGGTATATTCAATATCAACAATATAATGATAGAAAAATGCCCCCTGACTATAACACACTTGAAAAAGTAATATTTAAAGATGAGGGTCAAGGGGGACATGGTCATCATCACCATCATCATC
The DNA here is from genome assembly GCF_001891165.1 of Streptobacillus ratti. Lineage (NCBI taxonomy): Bacteria > Fusobacteriati > Fusobacteriota > Fusobacteriia > Fusobacteriales > Leptotrichiaceae > Streptobacillus > Streptobacillus ratti. The sequence continues at coordinate 5,882 of NZ_LKKW01000024.1, forward strand.
ACCATGACGCTGACCATGATCATGACCATGACCATAATCACACAGATTTGTTGGGAGAGAGTTTAGATATACAAGCTCCACAAAAAAAACATAGTGTAAGGGAAAGTAATGATTTTCAATCTAAGCTTAGTTTAGAAATGAATAAGAAAAACTATGGACTTAAGTATGTTAAATATTTAACATCATTTAATGAGGAAAAAGCTAGGTATATAAAAAATGATAGTATTTTTGAGGGAAGACTTACTAGTATTATAAATGACAATGTAGCTATTACTTTAATGCCTAGATTGATTACAAGAGAATTTACACCAACTATATTAGAAGTTAATTCATATTTAAAATATAAATTAAATAAGGATACTTTTATAGGTCTTGATGTGTATAATGGTGGACAAATAAATTTACTAGATGAAAGAAAGATACATAGAAACAAGGTTACAGCTTATTTTGATTACAATACAGAAAGAAAAAGATCTCATGATTTTTGGGAAATTTTAGATCATGAACATGATAAAATAGATCAATTTAAAGTTTCTTTTTCATATGATAGAAAATATAATGCTAAATATAGCCCATTAGATAGCAGTATTTTAGATGGATATAATGATAATGAAAAATATGATTTTAAATTAAATTTAAAAAAATCTGATTTAGGAATTAAAGGATTGTCTTTATCAAATGATTTTACTTTTAATACAGAATTTAATCAAAGAGTTAGTAGTGATAGAAAATATACATTGAAACATTATTATTACTTTAATCAAAGTGATCCAAATGTTACTAATCACTTTAATGCTGTATTTGATGCACGTAGAAATGTAATAGTTAATACAGCATTTCAAAAAACATTAGGGACTAGTATAAAAAAGGTTCAAGGTAAATATTTAATTACAAACCACTATCAATATTCTCCAAATGGCAAAGATCCATTTGAGTATTATGTAGTAACAGAGGCTATTAGTACTGGACCTGATAAATTTTCAAATGTTATAACAAAAAAACATAACATAAATAATGTTAGTAAGGCTGAGTATGCTAGAGGTAAAGATAAGGTAAAGGCTATTAATACTATTAAATATATTAATGATGTTTTTGGTGGGAATTCTAAATTAAATGAAGATTTTTCTTTATCTTATGAAAGAAGTTTAAAATTAGGATTTAGAGCTAAATTTAATTTAGAAAATAAGTATGAAAGAAATGATATAAATAACAAAAATCTATATGAAATTGATATTTTAACTGGTGGCTTTGATTTTAATTATCTGTATAATCAAAATGGATTAAATATTAAAACAGGCATAGCATTTAATTCTTCTTTACTTGCAAGAAAAGCAGATAAAAGCATGCTTTATGGAGCTAATATTTCTGAAATGATTAAAAAACAATTACCTGAAAATAGCCCATATTTAATTCAAGAAAAAGATGAGGCTAATATATGGAAATTAGGAGAAGAATTTAAAATAAAACCATATATTTCTGTTAAATATTCACCAAATAATAAAATTGGTCTTAAAGCAAATTTAGAGGCAGAAAAAGCATATGAGAAATCACCGTTTTTAAAGTTATATTATCAATATAATCCAGTAGATAGAAAAATAAAATCTATTCCTTTTAAGTATAAATTTGGATTAGAATTTAGTTATAAATATTAATTAGAGAGATTAATTTCTCTCTATTTTAATATATACCCATATAAATGAGAATAAGTAAAAATTAAAATGATAAAAATAAAATTGTACATATTGAAAACGCTTGCATATCGGGGTATAATATTATGTAGAGTGGAGGTATATATGAATAAATTATTTAGAAAACTAGTATTTACTTTTTTACTTATTATGCAAATAGTTGTATTTGCAGCAAGTACTAAAGTAATTATACATTATCAACCAAGTGAAAATTTGGAATGGGATTTATGGGTGTGGCCAGATAAAGGAAATGGTAGTGCATATGCTTTTGATAAAGAAGATGAATTTGGTAAATATGCAGAAATTAATTTAGATGGAAATCATAAAAAGGTAGGATATATTGTTAGACTTTCAGATTGGTCTAAGAAAGATACAGGAGAAGATAGATTTATTAACATTGAAGATGGAGAAGCTGAAATATGGGTTAAATCTCAAGATCCTACAACATATTATTCTAATCCTGATAAAGCACTATTAATGTTTGATAATGTTAATTTAGATATAAAATATTATCCAATTGAAAAAGATGCTAAAAAATACAGAGTAAAAGTATGGGCAGAGAACCAAAAACCTAAATATATTAATTTAGTTCAAGACGGAGAAAAATTTGTAGCTAAAGGTAATTATGAGGGGAAAGAAATTACTAAATTAAATTTTGAAATTACTAAGAGATGGTGGTTTTTCTTTGAAAAGAAAGTTGATGTGTCAAGAGAAATTACTAAGATAGATGAAAATGGTAATGTAAATATTTATGTAAATCAAGAAGATAAAACTATATATAAGTCAGAAGAAGCAGCAACTAAACCAAAAGCTATAGAAAGTGCAAGTATAGATGCAATGAATGCTGTAACAGTTAAGACAAATAAGAACTTTAATTTGAAAAAAGAAATAGCTAGAGGAATTACTGCAAGTTTTGATAATAAAATAAAAGAAATAGTTTCTTTAACAGAAGATTCAGTACAAACTAATACATTTAAAATAGTTTTTAGTAAAGATTTAGATTTAAAGAATAAAGATGGAAAAATAATGATGTCTACATTCGGAGAAGCTAAAGTAAATTTAGGAAGTGTTGTTAGAGATAAAAGCTTTGATGATTTCTATGCTTATGACGGAGAACTTGGAGCTATATATACTAAAGATGAAACAACTATTAAAGTTTGGGCTCCTACAGCTGATTTTGTAAATCTTCTAATATGGGAGGGAGAAAAAGTTGTTAAAGAACCTATGACTTTAGGAGAAAAAGGTGTTTATTCTATAACTTTAAATGGAGATAGATTTGGACTTGTTTATCAATTTGAAGTAGGAGTTAATGGAGAAGTAAATATTACTAATGACCCATATGCTTATTCAACTACAGTAAATGGAGAAAAATCAGTAGTAGTTAATCCAACTATTTCAAATGTAGATTATCCAAAGCTTGATAACGTGATAATATATGAATTACATGTAAGAGATTTATCAGTACATCCAGCAAGTGGAATAAAAAACAAAGGTAAATTTTTAGGATTAACTGAAAAAGGAACTAAAACAACAAGTGGGCAAATTACAGGACTTGACTACATTAAATCATTAGGAGTAACACATGTTCAGCTTTTACCTATATATGATTTTAGTTCATATTCTGTAGATGAAAAAGATCAATTTGCTAGATATAACTGGGGATATGACCCAGTAAACTATAATACAGTTGAGGGTTCATATTCAACTAATCCATATGATCCTGATAATAGAATAGTAGAGTTACAAAAAACTATAGATACATTACATCAAAACAATTTAGGTGTAATTATGGATGTTGTGTATAATCATGTATTTAGTGCTGGAGAACATGCTTTTAATAAAATAGTTCCAGGTTATTATTATAGATATGATAATGACGGTAATTTAACTAACGGTACTGGTGTAGGAAATGATGTTGCAAGTGAGAGAAAAATGGTTAGAAAATTCATAATAGATAGTGCTAAATATTGGGCTAAAACATTTAAATTAGACGGGTTCCGTTTTGATTTAATGGGGATACTTGATGTTGACACTATGAATGAATTAAGAGATGAAATGAAAAAAATTAATCCTAACTTCTTTATTTTAGGAGAAGGTTGGGATATGGGAACATTAGATTCTGAAATTAAAGCAAGTCAAAATAATGCAAATAAACTTAATGATATTGCATTCTTTAATGATGATTTTAGAGATGCAGTTAAAGGTTCTACTTTTGGAGAAATAGGTAAAGGATTTATTAGTGGTAATTTAAAACAAGAAGAAAGATTGTTTACATCTATAAGAGGTGGAGAGGGTATGAGAACATACACATCTCCTATGCAATTAATTCAATATATTGAGGCACATGATAATCTTACTTTATTTGACCAAATTAGTAGAACTAATGATACTGAAGATTTAGCAACTATAACTAGAAGACATAATCTTGGAACTACTATAGTTCTTTTATCTCAAGGAGTTCCATTTATTCATGCTGGTCAAGAATTTTTAAGAACTAAGGGTGGAGATGAAAATTCATATAAATCAAGTGATTATGTAAATAGACTTGATTGGGAACTTGCAAAAAGAAATGCAGCAAGCATTGAATTAGTGAGAGAATTAATTAAGATACGTAAAGAAAATCCAGACTTTAATTTAAAAACATTTGATGAAGTTAATAAAACTATAACACCTATTAAAGTTATGGATCAATTAATTGCATATACTCAAGCTGATAAAATAATAGCGTTTAATGCTAGTTCAAAAGATAAAGAAATAGAGATACCTAATGGTAAATATATAGTTCTTGTTAAAGGGAACATGGCAAATTCAAAAGGACTTGGAGAAATTGAAATAAAAGAAAGTAAGGTTATAGTGCCTATGCAATCGGCATTATTACTTAAAAAGAAATAAAAATACATTGGGTCAGTAAACAACTGACCCAATATTATTATCTTCTATAAATTTATTATATTATCTATAATTTCATTATGTTCCTCTCTATGAGATATTATTATGATAGTTCTATCATTTAAGTATTTAGAGATTAGTTTATAGAAATTAAGATTATTAAATTTATCTATTCCAGAATTTATTTCATCAAATATAATAACCTTTTTATCACTTAATAAAGCTCTTGCTATTAATATTTTTTGTTTTTCTCCACCTGAAATCTTTTTGCTAAAATCTCCTATTTTCTTATTAAATAAATCATCATCATTTTTTATTACATTATCTAATTCTAATTCTTTAATTATATCTTTTATTTTATTTTCTATTTCTTTATTCAGTTCATTTTTAGGATAAATAATATTTTCTATTATGCTCCTATCAAATAAATTTATATTTTGAGAATAATAGATTATTTCATTTTTATTTTTTATATATTTACTATTGTATATAATCTCTCCAGAATAAACATTTAACATATTTGCAATTATTTTACATAGTGTTGATTTCCCTTTACCATTTTTTCCAATAATTAAATTTTTACTACCATCTTTTATTTCTAATGATTTATTATTTATAATCATTTCATCAGAATCTAAATATTTATAATTAATATTTTTTAAAACTATTGTATTCTCATTATCTAAATATTCTATTTTTAAATTTTCTTTTATACATTTAGAATCAAAAATATTCATTTTAGATATAACTAGATTTAGTCTATCCCAACATTCAAAGAAATTTAAAATATATTTCCCAAAATCATTTAAATTAAATACTGAATAAATAATTATCAATAATACTTTTAGATCAACTTGCCTATTAAAAGCTATAGAAATTACTAAGATACTTGATATAATTAAAAACAATCTTAGAAAAAGATTTGATTTTAATATATTAAATTGTATTGAATAGTATTTTTTTTCTTCTTTATTAAATAAATCTTTTATTTTTATTTTTTCATATTCATATGAATTTTCGTTATATATCGTATTAAAATTAATGAAATAATCAACAATAAAACTATTTATTTTTGATGTTGTATCTATAGATTTTGAAATATTTTCACTATTATTTTTTAAAAAATTATATGATATATAAACATATAGCACATAAAAAATTAAATATACTATTCCTATAGGTTTATAGAAATTAAATAATAATATTGAATAAATAACTATCATAATGAAATTTTTAAATATTCTTAAAATGACATCATATATTGCTCTAACTAAAAAAGAACCCTCTTGAATTAAATTCTGTATTTCTCCTAAATTTAAATTAACAAATTCAAAATAGCTTTTCTTTTCTATCTGCTCCCATATTATTAATTTAGAATAATTTCTAATTTTTTGAACAATGTAGTTATTATAAAAGCCTAGTAATTCTTCTAATAATAAAGAAATACATAATAGGGCTATAAAATATTTAGAAACTTCTTGTATACTTTTACTTATGAAAATAGGTTGAAATACAACTAGAATGAAAACTAAAATAACAGTTACAAAATAGACAAGAGATTTTTTAAATCCTATTTTTTCTAATATATTAAATATATATTTTATATTATTTTTCATTTTTTTCTTCCTCCTTTAAAAAATCCTCTAATGTATTTTTTGATGTACTTAATACTCTTTTTAAAATTAATCTCCATGTTTGAAAATCAGCATCTTTCCAATTACTTTTTTCTTTAACATGATTAATAATTTTTCTAAATTCTTCTTGTGTTATATCCTTACCATATCTATTTAAAATAAATTTTGCTATAGCTGCTCCACTATAAAATTCTTTTTCTTGTTTTATTTCATAATAAAATTTATCTAATCTTATTTTTTTGATTTAGTTTCTTTTAAAATTAAATTTATAATTATCATTTCTGATTTTTTAAAATTTTCTTTTTCAAATGTAATTGGAAGAGAATACAATCCACTAAGGTTATTTTTTTTTAAATTAAATTCAAATATATAATTGTTTTCTTTAATATCTATTGGTTTGATTATATTATCATTTGATATAACAGAAACATCTAGGTATACATTTTTAACTTTTTTTTCAAATATAATTGAAATCTGCATTTTATTGTTTTCTACATAATTTCCAAATTCAATAACTTTTAAAACTTCTTCTTTATTTTTAATTTCATTTAAACTATGCTTTATATCAAAAGAAAGTAGAACTCCATTTAATGGTGGTTCTCCTCCACCTATAAATAAATTATTATTAAAAATAATTGGGGCACTGTATGGAGAATGACCAATTATTTTTTTAAAATACACACTTCCCGTTGTTTTATCTATAAGATAAACTACACAATCTGCTAAAACAAATAATGTTTTTCCATATATACTAGGGGGAGAAAATATTAAACCCTCTTGAGTTGAAATTTCCCAAACTTTATTACCAGTTTTTAAGTCTATTGAACCTATTCTTCCTTTCAAAGTCGTATAATATACATTTTTGTCATCAGAAATTACAACATGACGACTTGCTATTCCTAAAACTTTTTGTTTCCAAATAATTTTAAACTCAGAACTATCAATTAGAAAAATTTCATCATTACATGCTAAAAGTATATTATTATTTGTTATCCAAAGTCCTGATGTGTCTTAGCTTATAACTTCGGCTTTCCCTATATTTTTTTCAGATATAATTATTCCTGAATATTCAAAAGAAAATAAATATAAACAAGAACATTTTTTTTCTTTAGAAAATTTAGTTCCAAGAACATAATAAAAATTTCCTATTTTAGATATGGTTCCGTATAAGAAAGCATTATCTATTTTTACTTTTTTTTGAATTTTACCTAATTCATTTACAAAATATACATAATTTCCTGATGAAAATATAATTTGGTTTTCTAAAATATTTACAGAACTTCTTATTCTTGTATTAGTTTTTAATTCCCAAAGAAATTCTCCTGTATTTTTATCAAAAGAAACTAAATCCTTAAATTCTTTGTATGAAATTATTTGATTTTTATAAATAGCACCTGTTCCATAACTACCATTTGTAACTTTTTTTCAAATATTATCTCACCATTTTTCAAATTAAATTTAACAATGAAATATCCTTGTTTAATTTCTGAATAATAAACTACATATCCATTTTCAAAATCATTATTATCAAAAAATGGCGTTTTTATTAATCCCTTTATTTTTGTACTCCACTTATTATAGATATATATATTTTCATAGGGATTATTATTTACTAGATTTTTTCTGAACATTTACAGATGCCTCCTAAATTTATATTACTCTTTCTAGTTTTACTATTTCTAGAGAAGAATTTTCGTTATTTTTATTTTCAAATTTATCAATAAATGTATATTCTGTTATAATTTTATCATCATATTTATAAGGTCTTATTCCATGAATAGTTACTGTTGATTTAATATTAAATTTAATTTTTTCATTAATATTTTCACCTAAAGATATAGTTTTATAAGCATATTCACCTATTTTATAATTTCCTTTTATTTCTACTTCACTATGTTTTTCTTTTCCTTTTAAAGTATAATTGATTTCTAGTTTTATATCATTTATATATGTATTGTTTTGGTCTATAATATATCCTTTAGGTGTGTATAAACCTAATTTTAATTTGATACCTGAATGGTTTCCGATTATTACCTTTTCTATATCCAATGAAACTTCAGTTATTATTGTATCTTTTGAAAGTGAACAGTTTACACATAAAAGTGGGTATTCTTCATACGATAATTTATATATAACTTTTCTATTACCTTCAAAGTTGTTCCATGGGTCTACGATATCAAAATTATTTTCTTCATCATTAAATCCAACTATTAAAACTGCGTGTGATTCTAAATCTAATTTATAATTATCTTCTTTATTTTTGCATGGATAACTCGCTGCTGAATGTAATCTTATTAAAACCGGCTTACCATCGATTATAGATTGTTTGACACTTTCTATTGATCTTAAAACCCAAGGTTCATAGCTTATAACAGGAGCTAATCCTGTTACTTTCTTAATATTTACTTTACCATAAGTTTCTTTTTTTTTAATCATAATATTCCTCCTAATTTTTTTGTTATTTTATAAGTAATAACATATAATCTATTCTACATATTTTTTATACATAAATCAATAAACTTGAGATATAAGTTTTAAATGATTTCATATATTAAATATATTTATATGCGAATTATAGTTGAAATTTAGTTTAAATAATTAATGTAGTATATTTCTATATAATTTATGTATATTTGCTCCTTTTTTTGATATTTGATATAATAGGTAAAAAAGGAGGAGGATATGTCTAAAATAAAAGAAAAAAGTAAAAAAGGGATATTAAATTTAATCTTTAGTAGAACCTTAATAATTACAATATTACTATTAATACAGATAGCTTTAATTCTAGTTTCAATGATGTGGCTAGGAAATAATATATATTTATTAATAGGAAGTACTAGATTAGCTAGTTTTATTATGATAATTTATTTAATAAATAATAGACAGAATTCTAATGTTAAATTAGTTTGGATAATACTAGTTTTATTAGTCCCTGTATTTGGAATTTGCCTATATTGGTTTATTAAATTTGATTTTGGAAGCATAATGATGAAAAATAGGATAGTTGATATACAAAATCAAACTAGGAATGTATTAATACAAAAACAAGAAATAATTAATAATATTAAGGACAATAAATTATTTGAACTTAGGAATATAGCGAGATATATTAAAAAAACAGGGGGATATAACATATATCAAGATAGTGAAGTTAAATATTATTCTTTAGGAGAATACATGTTTCTTGATATGTTAGATGCTTTAAAAAATGCTAAGAAATTCATATTTTTAGAATATTTCATAATAGAAGAAGGGAAGATGTGGGACTCAATACTTGACATACTTAAACAAAAAGTATTAGAGGGAGTAGAAGTTAGAGTAATGTATGACGGAACATGTGAATATTCAACTTTAGACAGAGATTATCCGAGAGAATTGATGTTACATGGTATTAAAGCACAAGCATTTTCACCAGTAAAACCTTTTCTTTCTACACATTATAATAATAGAGATCATAGAAAAATTATGGTCATAGATGGACAAATAGCATTTACAGGTGGAGTTAATTTAGCAGATGAATATATTAATGAAATTTCTAAATATGGTCATTGGAAAGATACAGGAATAAGAATAATAGGAGATGGAGCTAAACCATTAACTTTAATGTTTTTACAATCTTGGAATATTTTTGATTATAAAAATAATGAGTATTCTAAATATTTAGATGCAACACATGATATTAAAAATGATGGTTATTTAATTGCGTATGGAGATGAACCGTTTGATGATGAAGTTTTAGGTCAAAATATATATATAGATATATTAAATAACGCTAAAGAATATGTATATATTATGACCCCTTATTTAATTATAGACAATGAAATTCTTGCCTCTATAAAGCTTGCTGCCATTAAAGGTGTAGATGTTAGAATAATACTACCACATATAGCTGACAAGGAAATTCCATTTGCTTTAGCACATAATCATTATTCTGAGCTTATAGATTCAGGAGTTAAAATATATGAATACACTAAAGGGTTTGTTCATAGTAAGATGTTTGTTTCAGATGATATTAAAGCTGTAGTTGGAACAATTAATTTAGATTATAGAAGTCTTTATCATAATTTTGAAAATGCAGTATATATGTATAATATTGATGCAATTGAAGATGTTAAAAATGATTTTATAGAAACTTTCAAAAAATCACAAATATTTACTAATAGAGATTTAAAAGAAGATAAATTATTAAGAAAATTAATAGGTAAATTAATGAAAATATTTGCTCCTTTAATATAGGTAAATCATTGAATTAGTTTATATGATATTGTATAATTAAATGAGGAGGTAAAAATGTTATTAGATATTTTAAAGGTATTTATATTATCTCTTATTGAAGCTTTTACAGAGTTTATACCTGTTAGTTCAACAGGACATATGATACTTGCAGATAGATATATTAATTTATCAAGTAATAAAGAGTTTGTTACGGCTTTTCAAGTAATAATTCAATTAGGAGCTATACTTGCCGTAGTTATAATATTTTTTAAAAAGCTATACCCTTTTATATACAAGGGAGAAAAAAGACAAGCATTATTAAATCTTTGGGGCAAAATAATAGTTGCAGTATTACCAGCAGTAGTTTTAGGGTTGCTATTTGATGACTATATTGAAGAACATTTTTTTGATGTAAATATAGTTGCAATTATGCTTTTAATTTATGGTGTACTATTAATCATTATAGAAAGTAAGAAAAGAAAAAGTAGTGTAAATGATATTGTAAACCTTACATATACTATGGCAATAGGTATAGGATTATTTCAATGTTTAGCAATGATACCTGGTACATCACGTTCTGCTGCAACAATAATAGGAGCAATGTTTTTAGGGTTAAATAGGATTATAGCAACAGAGTTTTCCTTTTTTTTAGCTATTCCAACTATGCTTGGAGCTACAACTTTAAAACTAATTAAAATAGGATCATTTTTAAGTACATATGAATTGTTCTTAATCTTTTTAGGACTTGTATTTACTTTCATAATGTCTTTACTTATAATAAACTCGTTTTTAAAATATATTAAAAAACATGATTTCAAAGTTTTTGGATATTATAGGATAATTATAGCTTTATTAATATTTTTAGATATATATGTGTGGTAAAAATGAAAATTAAATCAAATTATGAAATAAACCAAAATAAATGGAATGAATTTATTTATGTTTTTTTTAAAGATATTGAAGATGAAGTATTTATTGAAGTAAAAGATAAAGGTAATTGTATATACATTAATGCAAAAAAACATGATAAAGAGATAGAATATTCTGTTGAAAAAATTATAGAAAATCAAATAGAAGTTATGCTTAAAGCATCTCTTTTAAAGCTATATACCATTAATGTTCCTTGGGGGTCTTTAGTAGGTGTAAGACCTACTAAGCTTGTAAGGAAATTGCTTAAAAATAATGATTTTGATAAAATATTAAAAATATTACAAGAAATATATCTTGTAAGTTATGAAAAAGCATCTCTATTATTAGAAGTTGTAAAAAACTCTATAGATTTTTTAGATAACAAAACTATAGGAATATATATAGGTCTTGCATTTTGTCCTACTAAGTGTACTTATTGTTCTTTTCCAGCATATTTAAAAAAAGGTAAGTATGAGAAAAGATATGAAGAATATTTTTTAACATTACTTAGAGAAATTAAGGAAATAGGGATTTTATGTAGGGAACTTAATTTAGAAATAAATAGTATATATGTAGGTGGAGGGACACCTAGTTACCTTATACATGATGAATTAGAAATACTTTTAAAAACTATTAGTGAATATATAGATACTAGATTTTTAAAAGAATATACTTTTGAGGCAGGGAGAATAGATACTATAGATAATATAAAGTTATTAATGTTAAAAAAATATAATATTACTAGGATAAGTATTAATCCTCAATCTTTTAAAGAATCTACTTTGAAATTAGTAAATAGATATCATAATTTAGATAAACTTAATGAAGTATATACTGAGGCAAAAAAATTAAATTTAGATATTAATATGGATTTCATAATTGGACTTCCACGAGAGGATACAAAAGATGTATTAAATACCTTAGAGAAGTTTAGAGAGTATGACCCAGAAAATGTAACTTTTCATTATCTTGCAATGAAAAAGGCATCTATATTAACTAAAAGTAAATACTTTAAAGAAGATGAATTAAATCATGAATTAATAACTAAGAAAATATTTGAAATTATGAAAGAAAAAGGATATATACCTTACTATATGTATAGACAAAAAAGTTCTAGCATATCTGGAGAAAATATGGGATATTGTAAATCTGGCAAACAGTTGATATATAATATAGAGATGATAGAGGAATATAAAAGTATAATATCTATAGGTGCTGGAGCAATAACTAAGTTAATAAAAAAAGATTTAATAAAAAGACTTATTAATCCTAAAGATCCATTAATGTGGATAGATGAGTTTGAATATAGATTAAATGAAAAGAAAAAAGAAATTAGGGGGTTCATGTGAAAAAATTAAAATACATTTTAACAATACTATTATTACTTTTTGCATTTAATTTCATTAAAAATATATTGGGAATAGAAAAAATAAGTAATGTTCCCAATGTAGAAATTAATGAGGAATTAGTTTTTCAAGATGAAAATCAAAATGAAAATCAAAATGAAAATCAAAATGGAAATCAAGATGAAAAGAAATTAAACATTAATGATGTAAGTTTTGAAGAAATCGTTGAAAATGGATTTTCTAGTAAAATAGGGTATAAGATAATTGAATATAGGTCTTTTGTTGGACATATTGATAATTTAGAAAATCTTGTTAGAATTAAGGGTATTAGTAAAAATAACCTAAATGAGTTGAAAAAGAAATTTTATGCTCAAAAAGCTAGTAGTAAAGAATATATGAAGCATAATATTAACTATTTAGATGAAGAGGGATTGTATTTACTAGGGTTTTCAAAAAAAGAAATAAAAAATATAGTATATATTAGAGAGCTTAAAGAAATTAAATCAGAACTTGATTTAAAAGATAAAGTAAATATGGATATTATTAATAAACATATAATATTTTAGGAGAAATTTATGAATAATAGAGAAAAAGATAAAGAAAATATTTTTGCCTTATTATCAGGTTTAAAAATGGCTGAAATTAATAATAATATAGTTCAAAAAGAATTTTGTTCTGCCCTTTTATACAAATACCAACAAGAGGGTGTAAATATATATGAATTTGTTAGTAAAGATGAAATAGAAGAAAGCATTAATGAGGGTGTAGATCTTTTTGTTAAAAGAAAGAGAAAATATTTTATTAAAAAAACTATTTTTAATATGTTTACAGGAATGTCTGCTGGACTTTTTGCTTATTTATACTTAAGATTATCAATAGGTAAATCATTAATGGTATTTTTAGTAGCTTTTTTAATTGATACACTTATTAAAATGAAAGTTAGTAAAATAGTGTTTGTTAATGAAACAAAAAAGGAATATAGAAGATATGTAGACTATAAGTTAGTGCATATTAGAGAAAGTGAGGATGACAGCAAATTATGGATATAAGAAGACCTAAAATAGAGGGATATAAAGTGGGAAATCTTTCTCCTAATGTTAAATTTACAAAAGAATTAAAGATTAAAGAGGGTGAAAAAAGGGGAGTAAAAGAATTTGCTACATCACTTGAAAAAATGAGATCTGAAATGTGGTTTCCTAATATAGATATTACAAAAACTCATATTAAAAATGAAATACAAAAAATAGAGGGAATTAGAGTTGTAAAATATTCAAAAGATGTAGAAGATAAAGAAAAACTAATAATATTTTTTCATGGTGGTGGATATTATGGTGGCTCTACAGATACTGTACAAAATACTTGTAGATATATTGTAGAACAAACAGGTGCTAGTGTAGTTTCTGTAGATTATTCATTAGCACCAGAATTTCCATATCCTACTTCTATAAATGAGGGATATACTATACTTAAATATTTTGAAAATAGATATGAGAACATCTATTTAAGTGGAGATAGTGCTGGTGGTGGACTTGCATGTTCTGTATGTATTAAAGATATAGAGGAAGAAAGTAAAATAGCAGATGGATTAATCATGTATTATCCAGTTTTACTTATAGACTTAAATGATAATTGTAGAGATGACTTTAATTGGAGTATTAAAGAGTATGATATAGATGAAACAAGTTCTGACTTGGGATTAATGAAATCAGAAGCAAGTGGTTTAAAATATGCTATGCCATATATTAAGGATATGTATATAAAAACAAATGAATCTAAAGAAAACTACTATATTTCTCAAATTAATGCACCAGATAGTTTAATTAAACAATTTCCTAAAACATTAATATTTACAGCTGAATATGATTATTTAAGATTAGAGGCAGAATATTTTTATAAAAGACTTAAGGAAAATTTTGTAAAATCAATAGGAATAAGATATGCAGGAGAAGTTCACGCTTTTATAGATAAAATAGGGTATAATGAGAGTGTTATAGATAGTGTAGAAGAAATAAGGGAGTTTATTAAATGATAAAAGAAATAATTGGATTAGAAATATCTAACCCTCTAACTTTATATAATCATGAATATAATGAAAAGGGATATTATTTAAAAAATGATGAGCATGAAATATATTATGAAGTTAGTGGAAATGAAAAAGGTATACCTGTAGTATTTGTTCATGGTGGACCTGGAGCACCTATGGGTGATTATGCAAAAAGATTTTTTAATAAAGATAAATTTAGAATAATAGTTATAGATCAAAGAGGTTGTGGAAAAAGTAAACCTTTTGCAAAAATAGAGGGGAATAACACTTTTGCTTTGATAGATGACATGGAAAAAATAAGAAAGTTTCTTGGAATAGAAAAATGGATAGTATTTGGTGGTTCATGGGGGTCAACATTATCTTTAGTTTACGCTATAAATCATCCAGAAAGAGTTTTAAAATTAGTTTTAAGAGGAATATTTTTAGGTAGAAGTGAAGATGTAGATTGGCTGTATAAAGAGGGTGCAAGCTATATTTATCCAGTAGAATTTGAAAAATTTTTATCTCCATTAACTAAAGAAGAAAGAGAAAATCCAGTTAAATCATATTTAAAGTATTTACAAATGGATTTAGACACAGCTAAAAAGTATGCTAAGGTATGGTCAGATTGGGAACATTCTTGTGTAAGACTTATTAGAAAAGATAATTTAAGTGAAATATCACAATCAGATATTTCTATGGCTATTACAGAATGTGTATATTTTAATAATAACTCTTTCTTACCAACAGATAATTACATTTTAGAAAACACTGATAAAATAAAGGACTTAGAAATAGATATAGTTCATGGTAGATATGATGTGGATTGTAGACTTATTGGAGCTTATGAGCTATATAAAAGCTTAAATAATGCAAGGCTATATATAATTCAAGATGCAGGGCATTCAAGTTTAGAAAAAGGTATTACTCATAAATTAATGGAAATTATGGAGGAATATAGTGGAAGATAAAATAAAATTAATAGCTATAGATTTTGACGGAACTTTTTTAGATGATAATCATTTTAAGCAAGATTTAAGCTATATTGATAAATTAAGAGAAAAAAATTTAAGTCAAGAAATAGTATTTGCAAGTGGAAGAGCTACAGCAGGTATAGTAGAACTTGTAAAAAAATTAAAAATGACAGATATTGTTAGATATATAATAGGGCATAATGGAGCTGAAATATTTGACTTAAAAGAAAATAAAATAATACACCAAGAATATATGGATAGTGAGGTAGTATTAAATATTATAGAACTTTTAGAAAAAAATGGCTTTAACAATCCATTTAGTATTCATGAGTGGAATAAGTTTTATACTTATAAAAATTCTAAAGAATATAGTGAAATGATTGAATTAGAACAAAGAATAAATTTTGTTGATTTGATTAATATAGATAATGTTAAAGATTTTCCAAAAAATAAAATTAAATTGATGATATTTACTAAAGATAAGATAGAACAAGAGGGTATATATAATCTAATTTCTAATAGTAAATTTAATGATGAAGTTACACAGGCAAGAAGTGCAGTATTTTTAAATGAGCTTACAAAAAAAGGAGTTAATAAGGCTAAAGGTCTTGAGATTCTTTGCTCAAAATTAGGGATAGATTTAAAGGAAGTACTTGCTTTTGGAAACGCTGAAAATGATATAGATATGTTACTTAAAGTAGGATATGGTTTTGCTATGAAAAACTCTGAAAAAATTTTACTTGAAAAAGTAAAAAGAATTACTAAATATACAAATAATGAATTTGGAGTAGAAAGAGAAATAATTGATTTTTTAGGTATTTAGTAAGAAAGGATAAATAATGTCGGAAATAATTAAATATATTTTAGGAATTAGTCCTAGTATACTATTACCTATAATTATTATCATAATGTCTATATTTATGAAAATGAAATTAAAAGATGCTTTTATGTCAGGTATAACACTTGCAATTGCATTTACATCAATTTCTTTAGTTATAGGGTTTATGTTTGGTACAATATCTCCAGTAGCTCAAAAATTTGTTGAATATACCAACATTAAACTTAATGTTATAGATTTAGGATTTTCGCCCATGGTAACTATTTCATTTGCTTGGCGTTTTTCTATAATAATGTTTCCATTACAGATTATACTAAATTTAATTATGATACATTTTAATTTCACTAATGTATTAAATGTAGATATCTTTAATATTTGGACTAAAGCATTTACGGCAGCTATAGTTTCTGTTATCTCAGGAAGTGTAATTTTTGGCTTTATATCTGCAATTATTCAGATTTTAATAGAATTAAAAGTTGCTGAAAAGATTAGACCTAGAGTAGAACAGATGACAGGTATTGCATCTACAACAACTACACATATTTCTATTGTACAATGTGTGATTATGTATCCTATTAATAATCTTTTAGATAAAATATCATTTATTAAAAATACAAAACTTGATATAGAATATTTGAAAAATAGAATAGGTGTATTTGGCGAAGATTCTGTTATGGGATTTTTAATAGGTATGACACTTTCAGTATTTTCAGGATACTCATTACTTGAAAGTGTTGAAATTGCAGTAAAACTTGCAAGTGCATTAGTTTTGCTCCCTATAATAGCTAATATGTTTGTAAAAGCATTAAATCCAGTATCAGAAGTAGCTAAAGAGTTTATGAAGAATATGTATAAGGATAGAGATATAGTAATAGGGCTAGAGTGGACTATACTTGGTTCTATAGGGGAATTATGGATAGTTTCAGTACTGTTAATTCCTGTTACATTAGTATTAGCATTAATATTTTCAAAATTAGGATTTAGTAGTATTTTACCACTGCCTGGAATAGTTAATCTTATGGTAGTAGTTCCTGCATTGATAGTGGCAAATAGAAATTTACTTAAAATGTTAATTCTAGGAACTTTAATAACACCAATTTATCTCATGGTTTCAACCAATATTGCACCAGCAATAACAGAATTATCAAAAAGTATCAGTGTAAATGGTGGACAATTAATAAGCTATTATTCATTTGAGAGTCCGTATTTTAGATGGACATTAATAAAATTATTTGAATTTAAAGTTTATGGAATAGTTTCTTCTCTGATTTTAATATTATTGTTTATGTACTTTTATAAAAATTTTGTTAATAAAAAAATATGAATGCCTAAATTCCAAAAGTAAATGTCCAAAAACAACTTAAACAAGATTTAAAAGACATTCATAAACTTCATAAGATGTTGAAGAATTGAAAATTTTTCTAGGATAATTATTCATAAAATTTTCAATAAATTTAACATCTTTTTTTCTTAATTTATTCATAGACCTACCCTTAGGAATAAATCTCCTAATCATCTTATTATTATTTTCATTACTACCCCTCTCATTAGAACAATAAGGGTGAGCAAAATACCACTTAATATCTAAATCAGTAATATACTTAACATTAGAAAACTCAGAACCATTATCAGAAGTAATAGAATGAAT
>NZ_LKKW01000025.1 GCF_001891165.1 Streptobacillus ratti
TGGAGTAGATTTAGGATTATTATATAAATTCGTGTAAAAATATAGATGATTTAAAGTTTAATAAAAAGATTTTAAATCATCTTTTTATTTTCAAAAATAATGGTTCATATTATGAAACGATGTGTTAATGTTGATATAATTTTGTATTAATTTTGCTTGAAATATTTGAAATTTTATAAAATTATTAGTTAATAAAATCACAATAATTGACTTTACCTTTTTTAGGTTTTACACTATTAGTGTATATATGAAATATAAGTTGGAGGTTTATAATGGAAAAATTAACAAAAGAACAATTGCTAGATATGTTTAAAAAGATGCAAGAAGCAAGAATTTTTGATCTTAAAGTAGCACAATTATTTAAAAAAGGTAAAGTACCTGGTATGACTCACTTCTCAGTAGGAGAAGAAGCTGCAAGTGTGGGAGCTATGGCAGCATTAAATGCAGACGATATTATTACATCAAATCATAGAGGACATGCTCAAGTTATAGCAAAAGGAATAGACTTAAATGCTATGATGGCAGAAATTTTAGGTAAATACACTGGAATCTGTAAAGGTAAAGGTGGATCAATGCACATTGCAGATGTTGATAGTGGAAATTTAGGAGCTAATGGAATAGTTGGTGGAGGACACGGTATATCTGTAGGAGCTGCATTAACTCAACAAATGAAAAAAACAGGGAAAATAGTTGTATGTTTCTTTGGAGATGGAGCAACTAATGAGGGGAGTTTTCATGAGGCATTAAATATGGCTTCAATTTGGAAATTACCTGTTATATTCTATAGTATAAATAATGGATATGGAATAAGTGCAGACATTAAAAAAATGACTAATATAGAACACATACATTTAAGAAGTGCATCATATGGAATACCAGGAATGTTTATTCCAGATGGGAATAATGTTTTAGATGTATATGAAGAATTTAAAAAAGCAGTTGATTATGTAAGAGGAGGAAATGGACCAGTTTTAATAGAATCTGTTACATATAGATGGCTAGGACATTCTTCTTCAGATCCAGGTAAATATAGAACTAAAGAAGAAGTTGAAACTTGGAAGAAAAAAGATCCAGTTGAAAATTTAAGAAAATATTTAATTGAAAATAAGATAGCAACAGAACAAGAATTATTAGATATAGATGCTTCAGTTAAAAAAGCAGTTGATGATGCAGTAGTATTTGCTGAAAACAGTCCATTACCGCCAATAGAATCAGCTTTTGAAGATATTTATGCAGACTAATTAAGGAGAGGATTTAAAATATGGAAACAAAATTAATGTCATTTAGAGATACAATAATTTTAGCAATGTCAGAAGAAATGAGAAGAGACCCAGATGTTTTACTTATGGGAGAAGATGTTGGAGTATTTGGTGGAGATTTTGGTACTTCAGTAGGTATGATAGAAGAATTTGGACCAGAAAGAGTTAGAGATTGCCCTATATCTGAAGCAGCTATAGCAGGTGCAGCATCAGGTGCAGCGATGACAGGATTAAGACCTATAGTTGATGTAACTTTCATGGATTTTGTTGTTATAGCAATGGATGCTATAGTTAACCAAGCTGCTAAAACAAGATATATGTTTGGAGGAAAAGGTAAAGTACCAGTAACATTTAGATGTGCTGCTGGAAATGGAGTAGGATCAGCTGCACAACATTCACAATCACTTGAAAGTTGGTTTACACATATTCCAGGATTAAAGATAGTTGCACCAGGAACACCTAGAGATATGAAAGGATTATTAAAAGCTTCAATTAGAGATAATAACCCTGTAATAATATTAGAATATAAGTCAGAGTTTAACCAAAAAGGAGAAGTACCTTTAGATCCTGAATTTGTAATTCCTTTAGGAGTTGGTGAAATTAAAAAAGAGGGAACAGATGTAACAGTTGTTACTTATGGAAAAATGTTATCAAGAGTTATGAAAGCTGCTGAAGATTTAGAAAAAGAAGGAATTTCAGTTGAAGTAGTAGACCCAAGAACATTAGTACCTTTAGATAAAGAAATAATATTAAATTCAGTTAAGAAAACAGGAAAAGTAGTTCTTGTAAATGATGCACATAAAACAAGTGGATTTATTGGAGAAATTTCAGCTATAATTTCTGAATCAGATGCTTTTGATTACTTAGATGCACCTATTAGAAGATGTGCTGGAGAAGATGTACCTATGCCATATGCACAAAACTTAGAATTTGCAATGATACCAACAGTAGATACAATAAAAGATGCAATACGTAAAACAGTAAATAAACAGTAGAGGTGGAAAAATGGAAAAAAAATTATTTAGAGCTACACCTGCTGCAAGAAAATTAGCATCACAACTTAATTTAGATTTATCAGCAATATCTGGTAGTGGTGCTTTTGGAAGAATACATAAGGAAGATGTGGCTTCATACAAAGCAGAGGCAAGTATTAAAATATCTCCTGTAGCAAGAAGAATTGCAGAAGATAATAGTATAAACTGGCAAGAACTTAAAGGAAGTGGAATAAGAGGTAAGATAATGAAGTCAGATATTTTAGCTTTACTATCTCCTGATAAAAAAGAAAGTTATGTTGCCCCTGCTAAAGAAAAAGAATATATAAATCAAGAAAAAACAAATGTAGAACAACAATTAGATGATAAGAAAGATAAATATGGTGAAATAGAAGTAATACCTATGACTGCAATGAGAAAAGTTATTGCTAAACGTATGGTTGAAAGTTATTTAACTGCACCAACATTTACATTAAATTATGATATAGATATGACAGAAGCACTTGCATTAAGAAAGAAAGTGTTAGAGCCGATTTTAGCACAAACTGGTAAGAAAGTAACTGTTACAGATATAATATCACTTGCAGTAATTAAAACTTTAATGAAACATAAATATTTAAATTCTTCATTAACTGAAGATGGACAAAAAATTATTGCACATAATTATGTAAATTTAGCAATGGCAGTAGGATTTGATGGAGGATTATTAACACCTGTTGTATATAATGCTGAAAAAATGAGTTTATCAGAATTAGTTGTTGCATTGAAAGATGTAACATCTCGTGCTCTTGAAATGAAACTTGCACCAAGTGAATTACAAGGTTCAACATTTACTATAAGTAATTTAGGAATGTTTGGAGTATCATCATTTGGTCCAATAATTAATCAACCTAATTCAGCAATACTAGGAGTAAGTGCTACAATAGAAAAACCAGTAGTAATTAATGGTGAAATTAAAGTTAGACCTATAATGTCTTTAGGATTAACTATAGATCATAGAGTTGTAGATGGTCTTGCTGGTGCTAAATTTATGAAGGATTTAAAAGAATTATTAGAAAATCCAATTACAATGTTAATATAAAGGAGAAAAAAATGGCGTTAGAAGTTATCATGCCCAAAGCTGGGATAGATATGACTGAGGGAGAAATTGTTAAATGGAATAAACAAGTTGGAGAATTTGTAAAACAAGGTGAAATTCTATTAGAAATAATGACAGATAAAACTAATATGGAACTTGAAGCAGAAGAAGATGGATATTTATTAGCTATATTAAGACAAGCTGGAGAAACTGTTGCAGTTACAGAAATTATAGGGTATTTAGGAGAACAAGGAGAAGGAGTCCCAACAGCAGGAAGTGCATCATCACCAGCAGAAGTAGTTGCAGAAGAAGCTGAAAAACCAGTAGCTAAAAAAGAAAATGGATATGATATAGTAGTAATAGGTGGAGGACCTGCTGGATATGTTGCTGCTATTAAAGCTAGCCAATTAGGAACAAAAGTAGCATTAGTTGAAAAATCAGAACTTGGAGGAACATGTTTAAATAGAGGATGTATTCCTACAAAAGCATATTTACATAATGCTGAAATAATTGAGGGGATTTCACATGCAGCAGCACGTGGAATTATGATAGAAAATCCTAAATTCACAGTAGATATGGAAAAAGTATTAGCTATGAAAGGTAAAGTTGTTAAAACTTTAGTTGGAGGAGTAGGAGCATTACTTAAGAGTAATGGAATAGAAGTATTTAAAGGTGTAGGTAAAATAACAAAAGATAAAAATGTTATGGTAGATGGAGTAAAAGAATTAGTTACAGATAAGATTATCTTAGCTGGAGGGTCAAAAGTTTCTAAGATTAATGTTCCTGGAATGGATTCAAAACTTGTTATGACAAGTGATGATATATTAGAAATGAAAGAAGTACCAAAAACTATGGCTGTAATAGGTGGAGGAGTTGTTGGAGTAGAGCTTGGACAAGCTTTTGCAACTTTTGGAACTAAAGTTACTATAATAGAAATGATGGATAGAATAGTACCAAGTATGGATGCTGAAGTATCTAATGCGTTAAGAACAGCATTAGAGAAAAAAGGTATTACAATTATGACTTCAACTAAATTACAAGAAATAGTAGAAACTGATGGTAAATTAACTGTTAAATTAGAAGGAAAACAAGACTTAGTAGTAGATAAAGCTTTATTATCTATAGGACGTGTGCCTGATTTAGAAGGATTAGGAGAAGTTGAATTTGAACTTGAAAGAGGAAAAATTAAAGTTGATGAATACATGGAAACATCTGTTAAAGGAATATATGCACCAGGTGATATAAATGGAACTAAGATGTTAGCACATGCTGCATTTAGAATGGGAGAAGTTGCAGCAGAGAACGCATTTAAAGGAAATCATCATGTAGCTAAGCTTGATTTAACACCAGCTGCTATATATACTTTACCAGAAGTTGCTGCTTGTGGATTAACAGAAGAGCAAGCAAGACAAAAATATGATGTTTCAGTAGGTAAATTTAGCTTTACTGCAAATGGTAGAGCAATTGCAAGTGATGAAAATTATGGATTTGTTAAAGTTATAGCTGATAAGAAATATGGCGAAATTTTAGGAGTTCATATAGTTGGACCAGCTGCAGCAGAATTGATTAACGAAGCATCTTCTATTATGGAAATGGAAATAACTGTAGAAGAAATGTTAAAAACTATACATGGTCACCCAACATATTCAGAAGTAATGTATGAAGCATTTGCTGATGTGTTAGGACTTGCAGTACACGCATTGAAAAAAAATTAATTATATAAATAGGCTGTTCTTAGAACAGCCTAAAATAATGAAAAAGATTCTTTTTAGACACTAGTATAATTTTTAAATAATTAAGAAAGTAGAAAAATGAAAAATATAGAAACAGAAAATAAGATGAAAAGTAAAATTAATAAAAGATTGATAATATTATTTTTAATATTAGGTGAGAGTATTTTGTGGGGTGCTGATAGTCCTAAGGCGATATCTCTTGTTAATAATGGTTCAACAGAAAGTGTAACTCCAACAAAAGATGTTACAATAGGTGGATTGAAATATGGAGATTTTGCAGGAAGTACTTCAAAAGATGTGGCTTCTATAGGTAAAAGTGGAGAAGAAAGACAATTACAAAATGTATCAGCAGGACAAATAGATAAAAACTCAACAAATGCAGTAAATGGGTCACAACTTTATGCAACTAATAATGTTTTATCAAATGTTGTAAGTTCAATAAAAGGTATTTTTGGTGGAAATGCAGATATAACTAAAGAGGGAGATGAAACTGGTAAACTTACAATGTCAAATATTGGTGGGACAGGGAAAAGTACTATTGATGATGCTATAAAAGCATCAAAAACAGAAATTAAATCAGAGACTACTTCAGCTATAAGTGTAATTCCAAAAGATGGTACAAATGGTAATAAAGAATATACATTAGATGTAAAAACAGATGGTAAAACAATAGTAAAAGATAGTGATGGAAAATTAAAAGTTAATGTAGGAACAATTACAACAGAAATACAAAATGGCAATAAAATATTAAAAGCTGATGATGAAACAAAAGTAGCAACTACAGGAGAAGTAGCAAAAGCAATAAATGGTTTAGCAAATAATACAATATCATTTGGAGGAGATAGTGGAAGTACATCTCCACAAAGTTTAAATAAATCAGGGGGATTAAATTTTAAAATTAAAGGTTCAAAATACATTACAACAAAAGCAAATGGAAGTGAAGTATTATTAGATTTAACAGATAAGGTAAAAAATGATATAGCTAAGGGAGTTATTGCAAATAGTGGAGTAGCAAATGCAGTAGCAATGTCAAACTTACCACAAATAAGTGGAAAAGGACATAATGTGTCAGGATCATATGGATATTTTAATGGAGAACATGCTTTTGCAATAGGACTATCAGGAACAAATGAAATTGGTAATTTAATATATAGGGCAAGTGGGTCATTAAATACAAGAGGACATGTAGCTTTAGGAGCAGGACTTGGTTATCAATTTGATAGTATGGTTTCAAGAAATAAGGAAATATTGAAGTTACAAAGAAATGGAAATATTAATTTACTTGATGAGAAAGTTTATGAACTTGAATTACAATTTAATGGAATTGAAAAAGAAAATATTTTATTAAAAGAAGAATTGAAAAATTTAAAATATACATTTTTTAATGAAATAGAAAAAGAAAATGTAGAATTAAAAAACAAAGTAAAAGATTTAAACGCTAAACTTTCTGAACTAGAAATATTAATAAAAAATAGTTTAAATATGAACTAAATTTAAGTAAAGTAATTGATAGGAAATAAAATGAGAAATATAGAAATATTAAATAGATTAAAATATAGGTCGTTGGTTACTAAAAGATTTATGTTATTATTTTTAATAGTAGGTGGAAACATCTTATTGGGTGCTTCAAAAAGTAAAAGTCCATCTGTTCAAGCACTTGTAAACGGAAGTGAAACAGAAGATGCTAAACCAACAAAAGAAGTTGAAATAGGTGGATTAAAATATGGTAATTTTGCAGGAAGTGATTCAAAAAATGTAGCATCAATAGGTGGTAAAGGGAGTGAAAGACAACTACAAAATGTTTCAGCAGGACAAATAACTAAAGATTCAACAAATGCAATAAATGGTTCTCAGCTTTATGAAACTAATAAAGTTTTGTCAACTTTTGCAAATTCGGTTAAAACAATATTTGGTGGAGAGGCAAAAATATCTCAAGATGGAAAACTTAGTATGTCAAATATTGGAGGAACAGATAAAAATACTATTGATGAAGCAATAAAACCATCAAAGACAGAAATTAAAACAGAGAATAATTCATCTATAAGTATAACTTCAAATAAAGGCAAAGATGGAAATAATGAATATAAATTAGATGTAAAAACTGATAATAAAACAATATTAAAAGATAGTAGTGGAAATTTAAAGGTTAATGTAGGTAAAGTTGAAACGAAAAATAATAATGGTAAAATGGAAGCTACAGTAAATGATGGAGATAAAGATAAAATAGCAACTACAGGTGATGTAGTAAAGGCAATAAATTCCTTATGAAATAATACAATATCATTTGGTGGAGATAGTGGAGAAACAATAAAACAATCTTTAAATAAAGATGGAGGACTTAAATTTAATATTAAAGGTTCAAAATACATTACAACAAAAGCAAATGGAAGTGATGTATTATTAGATTTAACAGATAAGGCAAAAAGTGATATAGCTAAGGGAGTTATTGCAAATAGTGGAGTAGCAAATGCAGTAGCAATGTCAAACTTACCACAAATAAGTGGGAAAGGACATAATGTGTCAGGATCATATGGATATTTTAATGGAGAACATGCCTTTGCAATAGGACTATCAGGAACAAATGAAATTGGTAATCTAATATATAGGGCAAGTGGGTCATTAAATACAAGAGGACATGTAGCTTTAGGAGCAGGACTTGGTTATCAATTTGATAGTATGGTTTCAATAAATAAGGAAATATTAAAGTTACAAAGAAATGGAAATATTAGTTTGCTTGATGAGAAAGTTTATGAACTTGAATTGCAATTTAATGGAATTAAAAAAGAAAATACTTTATTAAAAGAAGAATTAAAAGATTTAAAAAATAATATTTTTAATGGTATGAAAAAAGAAAATATAGAGTTAAAAAATAAGGTAAAAGAACTAAATGATAAACTTTATGAATTAGAGTTATTAATAAAAAAGTATTTAAAATATTAAATAAGTGAGATATGCTTTTAATTGTTTTTTTATACTTTATATGATATACTATTGTGAAATCCAATAACAATTATAAGGAGGATTAATGAAAAGAGAAGTAGTTAAAAAATTACCTAAAGTTGAATTACATTGTCATTTAGATGGCTCTATACCTATAGAAACATTATATAAATTAGCAATAAAAGAGGGAATAGAAGCAAAAGAAATGAATAAGGTTTTTGCTCCTAAAAAATGTACAGATTTAAAGAGTTATTTAAATTGTTTTGATGTAGTATTAGAAGTTTTACAAACTAAAGAAAATTTAGCAGAAGCAGCATATTCAGTAGTTAAAGAAGTTTATAAAGAAAATGTTAAATATATAGAAATAAGGTTTGCTCCTTTACTTCATACAAGAAAAGGACTTAGTATAAAAGAGGTAGTTTTAGCAGTAAGTGAGGGTATAAAAAAAGCACAATTAGAAGTAGATGTTAAGGTAAATATTTTAATTTGTGCTCTTAGACATCATAAAACTGAGGCAAATAATAGATTATTGGAAGAAGTAGAAAAATTAAATATTATAGCTGGATTTGATTTTGCAGGTGATGAAAAAAATTATTCAAATTCTGTGATAAAGGAAACGGCATTAAAAGTAAAAGAGAAAAATTTAAAATTAACATTACATTCAGGAGAATGTGGTTGTGCCCAAAGTGTAGTTGAAGCTATACATCTTGGTGCAACTAGAATAGGACATGGTGTTGCTATAAAAGATGATACTGAAATTATGAAATATATAGCAAATTCAGATGTTTTATTAGAAATTTGTCCAACTAGTAATGTACAAACTGATGCAGTTAAAAGTATAGAGGAATATCCATTTAGAATATTAATGGAAAATGGAGTTAAATGTTGTGTTAATACTGATAATAGAACTGTTTCAAATACTACATTAACTGATGAATATATGTTACTTAATGAATATTTTGGACTTACCTATGAGGAAATGGAAAAATTAAATATTAATGCAATTAAGTTTTCTTTTGCAGATGAGGAAATAAAAGAAAATGTATTAGAAAATATAATTGAAGCTTATAAAAATTATTTATAATTTAAATATAAGATTTTAGATAGTAAAGTACATTTTAATTTTTAATATAATCAAGGATTGATTTCTGTATTTCAGTGGTTAATCCTTTTAATTTTTTAGCTTAAAATTATTGAAAAAAGTTTATTCATGAGATATAATTAAAAAAAAGAAGGAGGTAATTATGAAATATATTATTAATGAAAGTAATGATACAGCATACAACATAGCTTTAGAGGAATATGCTTTTAAAAAATTGTTAGATGAAGACATGATATTTCTTTTATGGATAAACAAACCATCAATTATAGTTGGTAGACATCAAAATACAATAGAAGAAATAAACAAGGAATATGTAAGAGAAAATAATATAGAGGTAGTAAGAAGAATAAGTGGTGGTGGAGCAGTTTATCATGACTACAATAATTTAAACTATACTATAATATCTAGGGAAAGTGAAAATAGAGCATTTGATTTCAAAAGTTTTTCTATACCAGTAATTAAAACATTAGAAAGTTTAGGTGTAAAAGCTGAATTTACTGGAAGAAATGACTTAGAAATAGATGGTAAAAAAATATGTGGTAATGCACAAGCATATATAAATGGTAGAATTATGCACCATGGATGCCTATTATTTGATGTAGATTTATCAGTACTTTCTAAAGCACTTAAAGTTTCTAAAGATAAAATAGAATCAAAAGGTGTAAAATCTGTAAGAGCTAGAGTAACAAATATAGTTAATGAATTACCTGAAAAAATAGATGTAAAAGAATTTAGGGATTTACTTTTAGATTATATGAAAAAAGAATATCCTCAAATGACAGAATATGTATTTAATGAAGAAGAAATTGCAGAAATAAATAAAGTTAAAGAAGAAAAATTTGGAAATTGGGATTGGAATTATGGAAAATCTCCAGAATACAATTTAACAAGAACTATGAAATTTGAAAAAGGAAAAATAGAAGTATTTGTTAATGTAATAGATTCAAAAATTGAAAACATTAAAATATATGGAGATTTCTTTGGGATTGAAGATGTATCAGCAGTTGAAGAACTATTAAAAGGTTCAAAATATGAACAAAAAGAAATATTAGAAAGATTAAATTCTATAAATATTTCAAGATATTTTGCTGGAATTTCTGCTGAAGAAGTAATGAAAACTATAGTAGAGTAGGTGAAAAAATGAATTATAGTTCATTATATAAAGAGTTAGAAGCGATAATTTCAGATGAAGAATTTCAAATATCAAGAATGGCAAATATGTCAGCTTTTATTATGCAATCACTGCCAGATTTAAATTGGGTAGGTTTCTATATAGTACATGAAAATGTATTAAAGGTTGGACCTTTTCAAGGTAAACCAGCATGTTCAGATATACCTAAAGGTAAAGGAGTATGTGGATATGCTTGGGAAAATGAAAAAACTGTTGTAGTAGAAGATGTTCATAAATTTCAAGGTCATATTGCCTGCGATATAGCATCTAATTCAGAGATAGTTATACCAATATTTGATAAAAATGGGACTATGGTAGCAGAACTTGATATAGATTCACCTAAATTTAATAGATTTTCTAAAGAAGATGTAGAATTTTTGGAAAAATGTGTAAAATTAATATAAAGTAATGGTTTTAAAAAGAAAAAATGGGAATTTCTGAAATTTATGGAAATTCTCTTTTTATTCTATAGGAAACTAAAAAATAATGAGATGCAAAAAAATGAAATAACAGACCTAAAAATAATTAAAAGTATTTGACAAAATAAAATAATTATAGTATAATTACAAATGTCATCAGAACATATGCCTAGGTAGCTCAGTTGGCTAGAGCATGCGGTTCATACCCGCAGGGTCGAAGGTTCGAATCCTTTCTTAGGCACCAATTTTAGAGAATATAGCATTATAAATATAACTGTAGGGAACTACAGTTTTTTATTTTACAGAAAATTAAGAATAAGGATATAACAAAATTTTGAAAATATAAAGTATATAGAAAAAGGTGATTTAAGAACGTTTAAATTCTTAATCACCTTTTATTTTAGTCTTTAATTATATATCCAATATTTCTAATAGTTTTAATTATTTTTGTTGGGAATCCGTATTCTATTTTTCTTCTTAAGAAAGTAATGTATACATCACCTATATTTTTATTATCTTGTATTTCTTTACCCCATACTTTTTCTGATATTGTTTCTCTTGTAACAACTTTATTTTTATTTTTTACTAGTAATTCTAGCAATTTATATTCTTTGTTAGTTAATGAAACTTCTACATCCCCTCTTTTTGCTTCTCTTGTGTAAGGGTTTAGAGTTAAATCTTTTACTTTTAATATTGAATTAGATGTAAAAGTATTTTTTCTTGTTAATAGATATAATATTGCATTAATTTTTGCTAAGAAAGCTTCTTTAGTAATTCCGTCATAAACATAATCATTTAATCCGAATGCTAGAGCTTCCTCTATAATAAAGTTGTTTGTAGGGTTAGTTATAGCAATATAGATAATTTTATCCATTTTATCTACTTTGTATTGGAATAATTTTTTATAGTTTAAAATATTTGTAGTATCAAATATTAAAACATCTACTGCTCCCTCTTCTAAACTTTTAACTACGAATTCTTCATCGGTTGTAAAATTAACTGTAGCATCTAATAATTTTAACATGTCTTCATATTTTTTTTCTGAATTTAAATCCCAACTGTAAAATAATATATTCATAAAGTCACTCTCCTTACTTTTTTTTAATTATAACATAAAATAAATAAAAAAACAACTAATTTTAGTTAATATATTTTTAATATATAAAAATATTTGATTATTTCATCTATCTATTTTAAAAAATATATGATATATTTAACTAAAGGGAGAAAGGAAAAATATGGAAATTAGAAAAATTAAAAAGGAAGATAAAGACGTATATTTAAAATTAACAAAACAATTTTATTCAAGTGATGCAGTATTACATAGTGTAGATGAAAATAATTTTTTGAATACATTTAATGAATTAATTAGTAGTGATACATATACTGAATGTTTTATTCTTGAGGAAGATTTAAAAATAATTGGATATTGCTTAATTTCTAAGACATATTCTCAAGAAGTTGGAGGAATGGTCTTATTAATAGAAGAAATATTAATACTTGAAAATTATAGAAATAAAGGTATAGGAAAAAAAGTATTTAATTTTTTATTTGAAAAATATAAAGGGTATAAAAGATATAGATTAGAAGTTGATAATTGTAATATCATGGCACAGGAATTATATAGAAAAATTGGATTTTTTGAATTAAAATATATTCAAATGGTAATAGAATAATTTTTGATTTTTTGTGAAATATGAAAAAAAATTACAAAAAAATAAGAAATCTTGACATGAAATATTAAAAAAAGTATAATAAAAATATATTTATATAAAATAAAAGGAGATGTACATGAGATTACTTATTGTAAAAACTGCAAAAGATGTTGGTAAATGGAGTGCATATCATATTGCACAAGAAATTTTAAAGTTTAATCCTACGAAAGATAAACCATTTGTATTAGGATTACCTACAGGCTCAACACCACTAGAAACATATAAGAATTTAATTGAATTAAATAAAAAAGGAATTATTTCTTTTGAAAATATAATTACTTTTAATATGGATGAATATGTAGGACTTGCCCCTAATCATGATCAAAGTTATCATTATTTTATGTATAAAAACTTTTTTGATCATATAGATATTAAAAAAGAAAATATTAATATTTTAAATGGACTTGCAGAAGATTTACAAGCTGAATGCCAAAGATATGAAAATAAGATAAAATCAGTAGGTGGGATACACTTATTCTTAGGTGGAGTAGGAGAAGATGGACATATTGCATTTAATGAACCAGGTTCGTCTTTATCTTCAAGAACTAGGGATAAGGAATTAACACAAGATACTATAGTTGTAAATTCAAGATTTTTTGATAATGATATAAATAAAGTTCCTAAACTTGCATTAACAGTAGGAGTAGGAACAATAACAGATTCTAAAGAAGTTTTGATTATGGCTACAGGACATAAAAAAGCATATGCTATACATAAAGGAATAGAAGAGGGTGTAAATCATTTATGGACTATTTCAGCATTACAATTACATAGAAAAGCTATTATAGTAATAGATGAAGATGCAGCTTTAGAATTAAGAGTAAAAACATATAGATACTTTAAAGATATAGAAGCAGAAAATCTTGATTTTGAAAAAATGGAAAAAGAATTATTAAATTTAAAGAAATCTATTTAGAAATAGATGGTGTAGATAATAAAAAAGCCTACTTGAAAATGAGCTGATTTAGCTGATTTCAAAAAGTAGGCTTTTTTGTACTAATAATATATTATAAAAATAATTATAATAAAGTTATAAACTTTAAAAATTTCCTTTTATATCTAAACTATTGAAATTATTAAATGTTACATTACCAAATTTATTTATTCTTTTAACATTAGCTCTTTCTGTATAGTCTACAGTTTTATTTCCATTACCTTTAGAATTTATTGCAGCAAGTTTTGCTGATTCTAAAAGAACTTTTTCAGGAACTTTTTTCTTGTTTGTTACAATAATTACATGTGAACCAGGAATTCCCCTTGCATGTAACCATATATCATGATTTTTTGCTTTTTCAAAAGTAATTAAATTATTTTCACTATGATTTCTTCCGACAAATATTTCAAAATCATCAACTATATATTTAAGTAATTCTCTTTTTTTCTCTTTTTTATTTTTCTTATTTTTTTCCTTATATATACCAAGTTCTTTTTCAATTTCAATTAAACCTAAAAAATCATTTTCTCTTTGAGTAAAATCAAGTACAGATTCAAGATATTCTTGTTCTTGCTTTATTAAAATTAATCTATCATTTGCAATTTGGATAGATTTTTTACATTTTCTATATTTATTATAATAAATATTAAGATTTTCTGATGGACTCTTATTAGGATTTAAAATAATAGTTACATTACTATTATTTATATAATCATAAACTTCTATTTTATCCATTCTAGGTTTTACAAGATAAAGATAACTAGTTAATAAATCCCCTATATGCTTATACTCTTCATAGTTTTTATCTCTTTCAATATTATCTTTAATGTTTACAAGAATTTTATTATTTTTCTTTATTTTATTATTTATATACTTTTCTATATTAGATTTCTTATTCCTAATAAGTGAAGTATTTATAAATGTTGTAAAATATTCATTTAGTGCTTTATTTAATGTAGGGTATATATTCTCTTCATAATTTTCAAATTTTTTAAATTTGTTGTAAGTAATATAGTAATTTTCTTTGCTTGTAAATATATATGGCACATAGTTATTTACATATTCTTTTCTTAAAGATATATTTTCAAAAGTATCATTTGCAAAAATTTTACCTATACCAGATACATCTTTTATCATTTCATCAGAGGATTCATATATTTTTTCTAAATCTAATTCTTTTTTATCATTAGTAAAATATTCATATTTAGAATTTATAGAATAAAATCTTTTATTTTCTATATTTGTATTATTATTTAATATATTAATAATATTTTCTTCATGATTTAATAAGAATATATTTGAATGTCTACCCATCATTTCAAATACTATGTATGTAGTATCTAAATTTCCTAGTATATTTACTCTTTTAAATTCTAATTTTATTATTCTGTCGTTATTAAGTAAAGAAATATTTGTTAATTCAGCATGATCTAAATATTTTTTTAAAGATAGAAGAAAAGAAGCTGAAAAATTTATGCTATCTTCCTTTTTTTCTTTTATATATATTATTGATTCATTATCTTTTATTTGAAAAAATAGTTGTTTTTTAGAAAAAAATAACGAAAAAGAATTATTATCGTATTGGACTATTTTATTTATTTTAAAATTAATTAGTTCTTCTTTTAGTTCATTTACTAAGAACTTTATTCCAACTGTATCTAAATATATCACAGTTTAACTCTCCTTTTTTAAAGCGAATACATATAAAGCGTGTTCTTTTGAAATTAGTTTTTCATTATCATGAATTTTTATTCTTATAGAATCTTTGTGTATATCTAAGATTTCTATAAAAGTTTTAAGTTGTATTCCCATTTCAGATAGAGCAAGTCTAATTATACTATTACCTTTTACTTCACTAACTTCAATTTTATCTCCAACTCTAAAATGTGTTAAAACTTCAGGTTCAAGATTAAGTTTTAATGATTTAAGATTATTAAGTAATTCTTCAAAAGTTTCAAGAAATACATTTAATTTATCTTCAGGGATATTTTTAGTTACTTTCTCTAAAGTAGTAGTGTGAAAATTACCATGATAGTTATATGCTATTTGTCCTTTTTTATTTAAGCTTACATAAACTTTTCTTTTATCTACTTTTGATCTAATTCTATTTATGAATTTTTTTTCTTCAAGCTTATTAATAGCTATAGATGTTGTACCCATAGTAATTCCAAGTCTTGTTGAAAGTTCTTTCATAGTTATTTTTTCAAGACCTATACATTCAATAATATGTAATTCTGTAGTTGTAAGACATTTAATTGCTAGGCTTAAATTTATTTCTTCCATTTTGTAATAAGTTTTATAGAAATCATCTATTAAAATTTCCATTTTATTATACATATTTACCCCCTATAATAACGAATTTACTTTTTTATCATAATCACCTGAAAATACATAAGAACCAGCTACTAATATATTAGCACCAGCCTCTTTTACAAGTATACTAGTTTTATCATTTATTCCTCCATCTACTTGTATATCTATATGAGGGAATTTTTCTCTAATTCTTTTAATTTTTTGGCACATAGCATTAATAAATTTTTGACCACCAAATCCTGGATTAACAGTCATAACTAATATTAAATCTAATTCTTCAATAACATTATCTAAAAAATCTATATCTGTAGCTGGATTAATAGAAACTCCAGCTTTTACACCATAAGATTTTATTAATTGAAGAGCTCTATGTAAATGTTTAGTTGCTTCAACATGAATAGTAATACTGTTTACTCCAGCTTTTGCAACAGATTCAATGTACCATTCTGGTTTTTCTACCATTAAATGTGCATCGAAATATAGGTTTGAATAAGGTCTTATTGCTTTGATAATATCAGCACCAAAACTGATATTTGGAACAAAATTTCCATCCATAATATCTAAATGTAACCATTTAGCTTTTGTTTCACCTATTTTTATTACTTCTTCTTTTAAATTAGCAAAATCTGCTGCTAGTAATGATGGTGCAATAATAATTTCTTTATTCATATTATTTTTCTCCTTTTTGCATATTTTGATATATAAGTTTATAGAAATCGTATCTTAATTTATTTAATTTTTCTTTCACGTTACAATTTGGTTCATGTATATGAATACAGTTTGAAAATTTACATTCAGAGCTTAACTCATTTATTTCTGGGAAATACTCTTTAATATCTAATAAATTTTTAAAATTAGGAAATTCTATACTTGAAAATCCAGGTGTATCTATAATGAAACCATTATTATATGGGAAAAATCTTGTGTCAACTGTAGTATTTTTACCCTTTTTAGTTTTTTGACTAATATCTCCTGTAATTAATATTTCCTGATTAAGTATATTGTTGATTAATGTTGATTTTCCAACACCACTTGGACCAGTTATTATTACATTTTTATTAGAAATATATTTTTTAAACTCAGAAAATTCATTATTAAAAATAGAATTATCATGAGAAATAAAGAAATATTTTAAATAAGGGAAATTTTCTTTTAAAATATTATCAATTTCTTTTTTTTCATTTTCAGACATTAAATCAAATTTTGTAATTAATAATAAAGGGACTAAATTATTTTTATGTATATTTAATAATAGTTTCTGAAATTGAATAATATCAAAATCAGGGTCTTTTGCTGAAAAGGTAATAGCTAAATTATCGATATTAGAAATCAAAGGTCTTTTTAAAAAATTATTTCTTTCTAATATTTCAACGATAATATCAAGATCTGTGTCTACAAGTACATTATCCCCTATAATACAATTATCTTTTTTATTTTTAATTTTTAAGTTACCACGTAATTTACATTTTATTAACTTATTTTCAAAATCTTCGATATTTTTAAATGTATAATTAGTGTATATAAAATAGAAACCTTGAATTTTACGTATTACTTTTCCCTCTATTATCATTTATTCCCTTTCTGACTTATTTTCTTTATTAGCCTCTTTTTTCTCTACTTCTTTTAAAGTTTGATTTAAAATTTCTTCTATATTATTATCTAGTTTCTTTGATTCTACTTTTTGTTCTAAAACTTCGGTAATACTTTTATCGACTTCTACACCAGTATTTAAAACAATACTTATTTTAGTATCTTTTTCTATGTTTTCACCCGGTAAAGGATTAGTAGTTATTATAACATTTTGAGCAAATGCTGGATCGTTTGCTTCTGTAACGAAAGCTATATTTTGACCAATTTCTGCTAAAACACTTGCTGCATCGTTTTTATCAAGTCCTATTAAATTAGGCATAACCTTACTTTCTATCAATGACTTAGATGAAACAAGTAATGAAATTTTTTGATTAGTTCCAATTTTACTTCCTACTTTAGGATATACTGATAAAACTATTTCTTCTTCTAATTCCTCTATAGGCATATAGTCAATTCTAACTACCTGTATATTAAATTCTTCTAATATTCTTCTTGCTTCTATTAATGTTTTACCAGTTAAATCAGGAATTTCAACACTATTAATTTTATTTACCCATATATTTACAGTTCTATTTACTTTAACTACAGATTCTGGTTTAGGATCTTGAATAAATACATAATCTTCAGGAACTTCAGATGATTTATACTCTATTATAGAGTATTTTAAATTAAAATCATTAAGTAATTTTTTTGCATCATCTATATGTAATGATGTAACTTTAGGAACTATAGTTTCTCTTTTATTAAAAAATGAATTTAAAAAGGCAGAACGCCCTAAAGTTAATATTATTAATATTGATAGAATAATAATTGAAATTTTTATAACCTTATTATATATACTTTTATTAAACATTTTACCTCCTAAATTATACTAATATATATATTATACAATTTTTTTAGAACTAAAACAAGCAAAAGAAAATAAGAAAAAAGTAAAAAATAACAAAAAAGTATTGACATTTTTTTTAAAATAATATAAAATAAGAAATGTCCTAAGGGGATATTATAATTAAAAATAAGAATAATTTAAAAAAATTCTTGACAAAAATATCTAAATAATATATAATAATTTTTGTCAATGAAAGTTTAGCCTTGGTGGTGAAATGGTAGACACACAGGACTTAAAATCCTGTGGGAGCAGTCCCGTGCCGGTTCGAGTCCGGCCCGAGGCACCATTTACATCAAATTATTATCGCGGAGTAGAGCAGCCTGGTAGCTCGTCGGGCTCATAACCCGAAGGTCGTTGGTTCAAATCCAGCCTCCGCAACCAAAAAAACCAATTGTGCGGGAGTAACTCAGTTGGTAGAGTGTCAGCCTTCCAAGCTGAATGTCGCGAGTTCGACCCTCGTCTCCCGCTCCATGTGAGTCATTAGCTCAGTCGGTAGAGCACTTGACTTTTAATCAAGGTGTCACTGGTTCGATTCCAGTATGACTCACCATTTTAAAAATAACTATGGTTTTATGTGCCTGTAGCTCAGTAGGATAGAGCAACAGCCTTCTAAGCTGTGGGCCAGGAGTTCGAATCTCTTCAGGCACGCCATAATTTTAACCATAAGGATCCATAGCTCAGTTGGTTAGAGCACGCGGCTCATAACCGCGTGGTCGCTGGTTCAAGTCCAGCTGGATCCACCAGTTATTTTGGGCCCTTCGTCTAGTGGTCAGGACATTAGGTTTTCATCCTAAAAACAGGAGTTCGATTCTCCTAGGGCCTACCATTTTTTTTTGAAAATAAATTCATTTGGGTGGATGTCCGAATGGCTAAGGGACCGGTCTTGAAAACCGGCGAAAGCGCAAGCTGTCAGAGTTCGAATCTCTGTCCACCCGCCACTATGCCCAGATAGCTCAGTCGGTAGAGCAAGGGACTGAAAATCCCTGTGTCCGTGGTTCGATTCCGCGTTTGGGCACCATGATTTTTTAACTAAAAGAGAAAATTTGTTATTAATCTACAACACAGTATTTATGCTAGGTTGTAGATTTTTTCTTTATTTATACATATTTTGCATTTTCTAAATATTTCCTACTTTTTCCAACCTATTCCAATTTGTTGGCTACAAATTGGCTACACTAATATTTTAATTGATTTATTGCATCTCTTAAATATAGATAAAATTTAAATATTTAATTTAGAAAAATAAATGTAGTTTAATTAAAACATTTAGAATAAATAAAAACAAAAAACCAGAGACAAATGCCTCTGGTAAAAAGTAAAACTTTTTTGTACTATCTCAATTCTACCATGCAGAATTAATTAAAACTTCTTCTCCATATCCACCATTTAATTTTTGTGGGTTAGTAGAATTATAAGCTCTTTGAACTCTTATTCCACGAATATTTAATTCTCTAGCTGCTAAAATATCATCATCACTATCTCCATAATGAATAGAAACATTATGTTTTTTTATGTAAAATGATTTATCATACTTATATCCATCAACTTGTTTTTCACCAGCATATTCTATATATACTTCATAAGGTAAGTTGAAAAATCTTTTTAGTGTTTTAGAAGTTTTAGTTGAACTATAATTTTTATCTTTAGAATGCTTAGTTCTTCCAGTTATAAAAAATATTCTATCTCCTCTTTTTAAGTGCATATCTATAAGTTTTTGAGCTGAAATTTTAGGAATAGAATGTTCATCTCCCATTTCTGCTAAATAATCCCAATATTTTTGATTATCAAGATAACTATTTCTTCCTCTAGGGTGATTAGGTATTTGGAAATAATCTATACCATATCTAAAATATCCACTTGAATGTAATAATGTATCATCTATATCAAAACTTACATTTATAGGACCTTGTCCTTCTAAACTTTTCTCAATTTGTTCTACTGATACAAAATGTACAGCTTTTTGAACATTTTCAGTAGTATAAAACCCTTCATGAGTGTATGGAACTTTAGGACCTGCTGCAAAAGTAGTTATACTCATTAGTGCAGTTAATAATAATAGTTTTTTCATTTTCTTTCACTTCCTTTAGTTAGTAATGTGTAAATATTATACCTTAAAAATACAAAAAATCAATGTAAAAATAAATATATATTAATTGACTTAAGGAATCTATTTATGATATCATTAAACAACAAGTTAAAAAGGAATGGTATTTATGAAGAAATTTATTGGTATAGTTTTAATGGTTAGCCTTTTTTTGTTTGCAAGAATTAAGGGTGTAGTAATAAATAATGGAAATATAAGAGAAGAGAGAACAAGACTTGCACTGTTAAATGTAACAGGGATAAATGAAAGTAAATTAAGTGGAATGCTTGAGACATTAAGTAAAGATAAACTTGATGTAATACTTTCAAATCCTAATGGAATTACATTAAATGGTGCAAGTTTTTTAAATATATAGTAGCAAGTTATGTATTGGAAAATAAGGGAGTAAAGTTGAAAAAAGAGGTAAAATTATGAAAACAATAGAAGAATTTTTAAAAAGTAGAGA
>NZ_LKKW01000026.1 GCF_001891165.1 Streptobacillus ratti
GTACTTTTTTTACTTTTTTATTATTTCCCTAAATTCCAAAAGTAAATGTCCAAAAAATAACTGAAAAAATAGGATATACAGGGTTATAACATATAAGATAAAGATGTAAAATAACTGTATATCCACGAACAATAACATATATATAATATTAAAAAAGAAAAAAATCCAACGAAAAATTACTTAACTATAATCTCTACCCTTCTATTTAACGCCTTATTTTCCAAGGTCTTATTATCTCTAACCAATTCATTAAACCCAGAACTTCTAATTTCTTTAACTTTAACTCCTTTAGTTTCTAAATACACTTTAACTGAATTAGCTCTATTCAATCCTAAATCCAGATTATATTTATCATTTCCATCAGTATCTGTATAACCAACAACTATAATTTCTTTATCTTTTAATTCAGAAATTAAACTATCAATTGTATTCTTATGTTCTTCTTTTAAAACAAATTTCCCTGAATCAAATTCTGAAATATAGTATACTTCTTTAATTTCCTTATTTTGATTTTTCTCTATATTCACAATTAAAGCTGTTAATAGCTCAATTTTATTTTCTAACTCATTAATTTTTTCATCATCTTTAATTTTATCATCTTTAACAATAATTGAAGATGCAACATTTTTTATATCTTTACCCTCATCTTT
Source organism: Streptobacillus ratti (assembly GCF_001891165.1). NCBI lineage: Bacteria > Fusobacteriati > Fusobacteriota > Fusobacteriia > Fusobacteriales > Leptotrichiaceae > Streptobacillus > Streptobacillus ratti. Next base: position 651 of record NZ_LKKW01000026.1, read on the forward strand.
TCCAAATGTATATGATATTCCGATTCCTGTTCCAAATTCTAATCTACTATTAAATGAAACATTAGCTAAAAATCCAAAGTTCTTATAATGAGTAGAATAAGCAATAGCTCCTGCTCCCTCTTTACCATAATATCCTACCGAACCTGAAATAGTATGCTTTCCATTTCCTAAATTCTTTAAAGTTGATGCTGTAGCTAAAGCACTTGCAACTCCAGAATTAGCAATATTTATTTTATTACTTAAATCATTAAATTGTTTTTTATTTAAATTATCATTTTCATAATCCTTAATACCTAATTTTTTCCTCCATTTAATAACATCTTCACTATCAAGATTAGAGGCATCTTTATTAGACTTAATCTGTAATATTTTTTTCAAATGTGGAATTGTAGCTATCTTATATCCTCCTACATTCCCTATACTCATATCAAGTTCAACATTTTTATCTATATCTCTCATATTTTTTATCCAATCATATATTTTTTCAAACTCTTTTCTTTCACTATAATTTACATCTTCAACAGAATAGGAAATGTTTCCTAAAAAATATATAGATATAGTTATAAATACCCTCAACAACCAAATCATTTCTTTTTCTATTTCTATTTTTTTATTAATAAATAATCTCATAATTTTTTTAAACATATACTATACCCTTTTTATCCCCCTATTAAATAAAATCTTAAATAAATCATTTTAATTAAATCAACTAATATCTTAGACCTACTAAACCTCAAACAAAATATTCTCTTTTTTAGTTAATCCAATCATTCTCTTATCTCCCATAAAAGATTTAAAAATCTTCCTCTTTTAACTTTAATTTTAAAATATATCTATATTTTCTTATTAATCCATATTTTATACTTACTTTATCAAATCACATTTTCCCCAACATTTCCCAACATTTTCTCAAGATTTTCCCTAACATTTTTTTCAATATTTATCCCACATTTTCTTCCAAATTTCATCAAATTATCATTTCACCTACATTTAATAACGGCAACATTAAAGATACTAACACACCACCTATTAATAGTGCTATAACTATTATGCTTATAGGTTCTAATAATTTTAGTATAATTTTTATTTTAGAACTAACTTTATTAGAATAGATTAAATATAGGTTTTCAAAGCTATTTGCTAAATCTCCCGTTTTTTCTGCAATATTTATTATAGATGTAAATTCATTATCAAATATCTTTTTATTAACATATATTTTCTTCAAAGGTGTCCCTTTAGATATCTTTTTTATTATCTTATCCATTTCATATATAAAATAGTCATTTTCTACTATATTTAAATTTTTTACTGCATCATAAAAATCTATACCTGATTTTAATTGCACATAAACTCCTTGTATATACCTCATCAAAAAAATATCTCTATAAATTTTAATATTAAACTTATATTTATCAATGATATATCTATTTATGTTTATAAAGTATCTAATAAATAGAAATAATATTAAAAATATAAGAATAATTAAAATATTATACTTAATTATTTTATCTGAAATCGATATTAATATTTTTGTAAGTAAAGGTAATTCTGCATTTAAATCCTTATAAATTTCTACAAATTTTGGAACTATTGTCAACATCATAACTAACAATATTATGAAAGATGTAAGTAGTAATATGACAGGATAACTAATAATATTCATAATTTCCTTTAATATATTATCTTCAAATTCATATTTTTCTTTAAGAATATTAAATACCTGTTGTATATTACCAGTTTTTTCTACTATAGAAATGTAACTTAAAAATTCTTTATTGTTGTTAATATTCTTAAAACTCTCTCTTAAAGTCTTTCCTTTTTCTAAATCTTTCTTTAATCTAAGTAATTTCTCTTTTTCTTTTCCTACATATATATTACATAAAACATTTACACTATCAATAATATCTATTTCATTTCTTAATAGAATTTCTAATCTACTTACTATTTCCTTTCTAAATTTTACTTTATTCATTAAGTATTTCTACCTCTACTTCAACATAAATATTTCTCTTTTCCTTATTTTTACTCTTTTTTCTAAATAATGTTGAGAAAATCGGAATACTTGGACTAGATACATTAATACTTTTACTTTCTCTACCCACAGTAGAAATAAAGGTATTACTCCTATTTTTAAGTAAAACCTTAGTATTTAATATATTTTTACTTCTAACTTTCTCACTTTTAAAACTAGACATTTCTGAATATATTTCAAGTTCTACAAACTCTTTATATCCTTTAGTTATTATCCTTGGTTTAATTTTAAATATGAGTCCTGCTTCACTACTTTGTATCTTTTTCTCTGACGCTTTAAAAAATAATTCATCTGTTATTCTTATCTCTCCCTCACTATTATCCAAAACCATTATACTTGGAAAACTTTTAATATACATATCTCCACTCTGCTTTAAGGCTTCTACATCTAATCCTAATTTACTTCCCCCTAGATTAAGTAAATTACTAAGAGATAATTTATTTTCTAAAAACTTAGCAACTAAATCATCATTCTTATTTTCCTCAAGTTTTAAATTCAAACCAAATCTATCAAAAAGTGAAATAGATGTGTCTATGACATTCATCTTAATTATCACTTGCTTTTTAATTTTATCAATACTATATATCATAAGTTTAAGCTTAGAAATATTCTTTTTTTCTCCAGATAATATATACTTTTCTCCAACTTTTTTTATCTTAACATCAAAAGTTCCATCAAGTTTTAAGATTTCATTTTCAGATATATTTTGAATTTTTAATATTTCATATACTTCTTCTGCTTGTTTTACTACCTTATTTTTTCTTTCAACTTTCTTTTCATTATACAATTTAATCTTTTTCATATTTTCATTACTTATATACCTATTTTCTGAAAAAGTTAGTAATGTAAAGAATAAAAATAACTTTTTCATAATTTTCTCCTATAATATCCTAAAGATATTTCAAAATATTCACCATTTAATATCATATGCACATCTCTATTATCAATAAAAATATCTGAATAAAATATATATTGCAAAAATTCATAAAAATTTACTAAACTTCCACTCATCTTAAAAACAACATTAACTCTTTCATAAAATTCATCTCTTTCTTTAATTATGGGTTTAGAACTATCCACTAATCTTAAATTAGAATAATTTGAAAAATAGAAAATGGATTTTAAAAAATCATTATCTGTAACTACTATTTTATCTATTTCATCATCTCTTTGTACTTCAATTTTTTCATATGATTTATCTATTTTTCCAATTTCTTCTATTTCATCATTTAATAGTGTTATTTTATCCTTTTTTATATAATATTCATTCATATTTTCATAACTTAAATATATGGATAATAGCAAAGCAAATACTATCAAAATATATTTAAGATTTTCTTTCTTTAATTTCATACACAAAAGATATTCCTTCATTTTTATCTTTAAGTTCTATAACACTATATTCATCAAAATATTTTTTCAAGGATTTTTCAAAACTTTCTAACCCTTTAAAATTATCTACATTACCCTTTATTGTCCAAACATCATTAATAAATGAAAGTTCAGTATAACTTAGTCCAAATCTACTACTAGTTAAAAAAAATTCTATGTCCATATAAAAGGGTTTTTTAAATGGTTTTTTCATTTTTTTAAATTCTTCAAAATTTAATAAAGCCTCACTATCTCTAAAATCCATTTCTTTTAAATTATTTTCTTTTAAATCAACTATTTTATCTTCTAAAAAAGAAATTTCATTATTAAGACTACTAACATCAAATGCTTTAATAAAATATATATAAATAAAAATAGGTATTAACAATAATGAATAAGGTATGATTTTTAAAAGCATATCCCTAATATTATTCTTTCTAATTTCACTTATATCTTTATCAAAAATATATTCTTTAATATCTTCATTACCTTTTAATAAAGTGTATCCATAAAAATCTTGATTTTCTTCAAAATCTTCTAAACTAAATTCAATTTTTTCAATATTTTTACCAATTTTAATAGAAAAATCTTTTAGTAATATTATTGTATTTTTATCTATAATTTCAAAAATACTATATATCTCTTTAAGCCTATATGTATTACTAAATATATTCCTTATTTTTCTTACAATGCCATTATCAACTCTTTTTTCTATTCCAATTATTTCCATACCAAGTATCACATAAATTTCTGCATTACTTGAAACATTTAATTCTTCTAATCCATCTAGCATATCTAAAAATACATCATCATAATTAAAAATATATTCTACATCATCAAGCCTTATATATATCCTATCAAGAATTAAAAGTGTAATATATTTTTTCAAGCTATATCACTTCTATCAATATCATCAACTATTCTAATCTTATTTCTCATCAATTCTTTTTCAAGCATATTTTTACTATATTTCTCATTTAATAATAAGTCTATAGTATTATTTTTTTCAACACTAAATATCATAATAGTTGAAACTATAAATAACATTACACTTGAAAATAGCATAACATAAATTAAACTTATCCCCTTATTTTTCACAATTTAACCCTCCTCGTAATCTCAGTTTCATCTTTTTTTAAATTAATTTCCAGTACCCCTGATTCATATTTAAAATTACACGTCGCCCCTTTTATAATTCTCTTCCTATTTGCATAAACATCTTTATCCCTGCATCTAATTATTACCTCTTGTCCTTTATCTCCAAATTTAATAACCTTATTATTAACATATATATCTAAATTTCTTTTATCATATCCTACATCTCTAGTCCTAATTTTTCTTATCAAACTACTACTTGCAGAATATATTTCTATCTCATTTTTTAAAACAGTATTTTGAAGATTAACAAATAATAATAAATTCCTATTTATAAATAAAAGTAGTGTTGAAAAAAATATCATAGCTAGCAAATAATCTAAAAGTATTTGTCCTCTATTTTTCAATTAAAATAAAATCCTTTAAATTATTTATACTAACAAAAGCTACACCTCTATCAATATATAGCTCAAAGAATATTTTTCCATTAATTTCATAATCATCAATTCCTAAATAATTAGTAAAATCAGATGAATTATCAAACACACATTTATCACATACTAAACTTTTAATTTTTTCCTCACTACACCCTTTTATATCCACTAATATATTATGTAAATTTATCATATCTTTTAACTTATCACTTTGCTTTTTTTCTATAACATGTATATTTCTAATTACATATATATTTGCTAATAAAATAATTACAAAAATCAAACTTGAAAATACTGTTTCTATTAACATCTCCCCCTTATTTTTCATTTGTCTCCTAATTACATACTCCTAAATCATGTATAATAAAAGAAAAACACATAGCCGGAGCAAATGGTATATATTTTTTTCTTAAAATTAAAGAATAAATCAAAGAGCTAAAATACATTACTTCATAAAATGTCAAAAGAAAATACATATCTTTCATTCCAAAATACATACCAAATACAAGCATTAATTTAATATCTCCCATACCTATAATTTCAAAATTAAAATATGATTCTAATATCCATAATATAAAGAAAGGTAGAGTAAAAATACCCATACCTATATAGCTACTATAAAACCCACTACTAGTAGAAAGATATAAAAATATGGATAATACAATAAGATCTCTATCATATATATAGCCCTCAACAAAATCTATATATGAGATATATAGCAATAATAAATAAGTGACATATATCATTTTCTTTTACCACTAATAGTATATGTGGCAATTTCTGGCTCTGTTACATTTGCAATGATTTTTTCATTTTCAATTAAAAATTCCCCTTTAAACCTCCCTACAGTAAAATTATTACTCCCACTATTAATATTTACTCCTAAATTTTCTGCTTCCCCCAACACCTTATATATATCAGCATCATTTTTTCCATCTAAATTCATGAGTATATATAAATTATTTAATTCAGATACTGCTGAAAATATCTTAGTTTCATTAGCCTTATCTATATATTTACTAATTTTAGGAACTGAAATACTAGCAAGTATTCCAATAATAGCTATAACAGTAATAATTTCTATTAAGGTAAAACCTTTATTCTTTTTCTTTCTCATATCCCCTCCTTTTATATTCCTATTCTACTCCTTAAATTTTATTTTGTCAATTATTTTTTAATTTTTATTTAATTATTTTACTTTTAATTTGCAATTTGTTAGAATATATTAGAGGTGATGAAATGATACTTGGTTTTGATATTGGAAATACACATATTTGTCCAATAATATATGATGACAATGGTAAAATACTAGAAAAATTTAGAATTCCTAGTAAAGCAAATTTAACTGAAGATACTTTATATGCTACACTAAAAACTTTATGTGATTTTAAGAAAATAGATTTAAATAAAATAGATGATGTTATATATTCATCAGTTGTGCCACATTTAAATAATATTTTTAACTATCTAGCAAAAAAATATTTTAACTGTGAACCATATATATTAAATGTAGATAACATTGATGAGAATTTACTTACATTTACTACTAATACTGAAAGAAATTTAGGAGCAGATAGAATCGCAACTATACTTGCTATGAAAAAATATATAAAAGATAATGAATGTATAATAATAGATTTTGGAACTGCAACTACTTTTGAGGTTATAAAAGATAATAAATATCTTGGTGGTGCAATACTTCCAGGTATAGATTTATCTATAAATGCACTATTTCAAAATACTGCTAAATTACCTAAAATTACTTTTGAAAAACCAAATGAAGTACTTGGAAACACAACAGTTACACAAATCAATATAGGTATATATTATTCTAATATTGGTGCTATAAAAGAATTAATCAATCAGTATAAAAATATATATCCTAATTCATATATAGTTTCAACTGGTGGACAAGGAAAAATAATTACAGAAGATCTTAAAGATTTTATTGATGAATATAAGCCAAATCTATGTGAAGACGGAATATTTGAATTTTATAAATATATAAAAAGCAAAAGCAGGAATTAATCCTGCTTTTAATTTACTATTTATTTTCTTCTAAATATCTAACTTCTAATCCAGTTAAGTTAATTTCAACACGTCTGTTTGGTAATAGACATTGTTTTAATTTAGCTGTAGCTTTAGATCCTGGACATTTAACCTTAGGCTCTCTTTCACCTTTACTTGCAACAGTAATTGGAGTAGTTACTCCTAATTGTTGTAAGTAAGCTCTAACTGTTTGAGCACGTCTTAATCCTAAAGCTAAGTTATAACTGTCGCTTCCTAATCTATCAGTATGCCCTATTATGTCTATTCTATCTAATCTTACATAATCTGTTGATAATTTTTTAACTAGTTCTTGGATTTCCATTTTACCTTTTTCTAACATATCCTCTAATTTATATTTATCAAACTTGAATAAAGCATTTGCACTTAATTCAATTTTCTTAATTTGAGGTTTGATATAAATTGGAACTTCAACTTCTTTTTCTACTTCTTTCTCAACTTCTTTTATAACTTCTTTTTCTTTTTCAACTATCTTTTCAACTGGTACTTCTTTTTCAACTATTTTTTCTTTTTCTACTATCTTTTCTTTTTCTACTATTTTTTCCACTGGTACTTCTACTATTTTTTCAACAATTTTCTCCACTGGAACTTCCACTATTTTCTCAACTATTACTTCTACTGGAACTTCTACTATTTTTTCAACTATTTTTTCTATAACTTCTGGTTTTGGTTCTGGTTTAACTTCAGGTTTAACTGGTTCAACTGGTAATACAGGTTCTTCAACAACTTTTTTTAATTGACCTAATCTTAATCCTGCTGTTATACCAACTTTATTTATAACATTTGATTTTTTCATTAAATCATTCGATGCCGCTGGAGCAGCTGCTGCACTAGCAGGAGTACTGCTAGCAGTATCAACTACCATTACGTGTGTTCTTGATGCTAATGCCTCAACAACAAATGGACCATATTCTCCATTTAATCCTACTGCGTAGTATAATCCTCCAGTTCCTTTATTACTAACATTTGCATGTTTTCTTACAAAACCATATCCCAATTTACCAACTATAGCAAGAGGAGCATCTCCTGTTTCTAATTGTAATACATTTGCTTTAACCACAGCATATACTGGTACATGATGATATCTATCGGTATTGGCACCATTATTTGGCATTGTTACATCTGAGTGTTTTTGATAACCATATCCTGCTGTTTTATCAGAAAAATTATACTCTGCACCTACCCCTAACTCAACCTTATATTGATTAATCGGAAATAACTCAACATTTATTACAAATCCTCTTTCAAGGTCTGTAGATTGGCTATTAAAGAATTTATTATTTTCAGATTGTCTTCTGAATACATCGTAACCACCTTTAATTTGTAATTCAACTCCAGCAGCAGCATTTAAAGCTGTTAATGCAGTTAAAATTAAAAAAAACTTCTTCATCACTATCCTCCTAATTTTCTTTTCCTTTTTATATATTCTCATCAACATTATACTACATTTTAGGTGAAAAGTCCACTATTTTTTATACAAACTCATGTTTTTGCAAAAATTTTCAAGTTTCTTTTCTAACTCATTTTTTATAGCATTTTCCTTATCAATTACTGCCTTAGGTGCTTTCAAAATAAAGGTTTCATTAGATAATTTATTCAATGTTTTTTCAAGCTCTTTTTTAACTTTTTCTATCTCTCTATTTAATTTTTCAATTTCTTTATCAACATCTATTAAACCGTCTAGTGAAACATAAACCTTTGTGTTACCCACAACTCTAAATCCAGCCATTTTAGGTACTTCTGTTAAAATAGCAACTCCCTCAACATTAGCAAGTTTATCTAATACTTTAAGGTTATTTAATAATAAAGTTTTTTCATTTTCATCTTCACTATCAATAATTATCTCTATTTTCTTTGCTGGAGATATATTATTTTCAGCCCTAATATTTCTTATTGATGATACAACTTCTTTTAAGTAATCAAATTCTTTAATAACTTCTAAGTTTAGTAATCCTTTATCTTCTTCTGGATATTCAACTAACATTATACTCTCACCATAAGATTTAATTTTTTGCCATATTTCTTCTGTTACAAAAGGCATAAATGGGTGTAATAATCTAAGTCCATTATCAAGTACATGTCTTAATATCCATTGTGCAGTTTGTCTATCAATATCATTTTCATCTACACCATAAATTCTTGTTTTAGCTATTTCTAAATACCAATCACAAAAATCATTTTTAAAGAATTCATAAGCTATCTTAGCCGATGAGTCTATATTATATTCTTCCATTTCTTTATTAATATTTCTTGATGCTAATTGTAATTTAGATAATATCCATTGATCCTCTAATTTAAAGTCTAAATCAAGTATAGAAATGTCTTCTTTAAATCCCTCTAAATTTGAAATTACAAACTTAGAAGCATTCCATATTTTGTTTGCAAAAGTTAGACCCATTTCAAGTAATTTTTCAGAAAACAGTATATCTTGTCCTTGACTTGTATTATACATAAAACTAAATCTAACTGCATCTGAACCATATTTATCAAGAATAGCTAAAGTATCAGGTGCATTACCTAAAGACTTAGACATTTTTCTACCTATTTCATCTCTTATTATCCCCGTGAAATACACTTCTTTAAATGGTATAGTATCTAAGAAATGTAAACTCATCATTATCATACGTGCTACCCAGAAGAATATTATGTCATCTCCTGTAACTAATAAATCTGTTGGGAAATATCTTTCTAAATCTTTTGTTTTTTTAGGCCAACCCATAGTAGAAAAAGGCCAAAGTGCTGATGAGAACCATGTGTCTAATACATCTGTTTCTTCTCTTAACGGTAATTCCTCTCCAAACTTTTCAACACATATTTTTTTAGCATCATCAAGATTTTTAGCTACAATTAAATCATTATTAGGCGTGTAATAAGCTGGTATTCTATGCCCCCACCAAATTTGACGACTTATAGTCCAATCTCTAATATTTTCTAACCAGTTGTAATATCTTTTTTCCATTCTTTTAGGTGTTAATTTAATTTCTCCATTTTTAACAACTTCTAAAGCTCTTTTAGCTAATGGTTCCATTTTTACAAACCATTGATCAGATATTCTTGGTTCTACAACTGTTTTACAACGATAACAATGTCCTACTGCATGATTATGTTTTTTTACACCTACTAAAAGTCCAAGTTCCTCTAAATCTTTTAAGACTGCTTTTCTTGCCTCAAATCTATCCATTCCTTGATATTTACCACCAAGTTCATTTATTTTACCATTTTCTGTAAATACATTAATTATTTTAAGTCCAGTTCTTTTTGAAACTTCAAAATCGTTAGGGTCATGTGCTGGAGTCATTTTAACTACTCCTGTTCCAAACTCTTTATTAACATAACTATCTGCAACTATAGGAATTTCTCTGTTCATTAATGGTAAAATAGCCATTTTACCAATTAAATGTATGTATCTTTCATCTTCAGGATTTATTGCTATTCCTGTATCACCTAACATAGTTTCTGGTCTTGTAGTTGCAACTATTAAATATCCATCTTCATCTTTTAATGGATACTTAATTTCCCATATGTTTCCCTCTTTATCTATATGGTTTATCTCATCATCTGCAAGTGCCGTAGTACATCTAGGACACCAATTTACCATGTATTCCCCTTTATATATCAGTCCTTGATTATATAGATTAACAAATACTTCTTTAACTGCTTCTGAAAGACCCTCGTCCATGGTAAATCTTTCTCTTTCCCAATCAACAGAATTCCCTATTCTTCTTTGTTGTTTAGTTATGATACCACCATGTTTTTCTTTCCATTCCCAAACTTGTTTAATAAATTCTTCTCTACCTAAATCTTCTTTTCTCAAGTTAGATTCAGCAAGTTTTCTTTCTACTACATTTTGAGTTGCAATACCAGCATGATCTGTTCCAGTCTGCCATAAAGTATCATAACCTTTCATTCTCTTATATCTTATTACAACATCTTGTATAGTATTATTTAAAACATGTCCCATATGTAAAACTCCTGTTACATTTGGTGGTGGAATAACTATACTATACGCTGGTTTTTCATCATCTTTTGATGGTTTAAAATATCCTTTTTCTTCCCATATTTTATACCATTTTTGTTCTATATCAAGTGGATTGTATTTATCCATATCAATATTCCTCCTTAAATAGCTTCAATATATATTATTTATATCATATTTATTATATTTTATTTAACATCTTACTTTTATATAGATTTAAATTATAATAAAACATATGTTCAAGTGTCCTCTAATTATATATTTTATCACAATTAATAATTCTTTACAAGAAAAAGACTCGAGAAATCTCGAGTCCAAATATATTATATTTATTATTTAAATTTAAAATAATCCTGGAATACTTACTCCACCTGTAACAACACTCATTTCTCTTTCAGCTAATTCTTCAGCTTTCTTTATTGCTCCATTAATTGCTGATAATACTAAAGCTGATAATTCATCTGCATTTTCATCTTCTGATGCGTCGTTTATAATATCTAAAGAAATTTTTATATCAACTATGTTTTTTTGACCATTCGCCTTTACTTTAACTAACCCACCAGCAACAGATTCTTCTACAAACAAGTCTTTTAATCCGTCTTGAATTTGTAACATTTTCTCTTGCATAGCTTGGGCTTTTCTAATTAAATCTGATTGGCTATTTACACCTGATTGTGTTGTTTTTAACTTTCTAACCATCTTTCCTCCTAGACTATAAAAAAATGGTGGCGAGAGAAGGATTCGAACCTTCGAAGGCTGAGCCGGCAGATTTACAGTCTGCTCCCTTTGGCCACTCGGGTATCTCGCCACGATGGTGCCGCTTATCGGATTCGAACCAATCACCTGCTGATTACAAGTCAGCTGCTCTACCTAATGAGCTAAAGCGGCAAATATATAAATTGTTTTTAAAAGAATGGCGGAAGTGACGAGACTCGAACTCGCGACATCTTGCGTGACAGGCAAGCACTCTAACCAACTGAGCTACACCTCCATAAATGGTGGTCACAACTGGGCTCGAACCAGTGACCCCCTGCTTGTAAGGCAGGTGCTCTCCCAACTGAGCTATGCGACCATTTACAGCTAATTTAATTTGGTAGGCCCTAGGAGAATCGAACTCCTGTTTTTAGGATGAAAACCTAATGTCCTGACCACTAGACGAAGGGCCCAAACTATTTTAAGCTTGTTGTTTGTCATCTACTGACAAGGATTATAATATCATATGCTTAAAATAAAGTCAAGTATTTTTTTTCATTTTTTTCAATTTTTTACTTTTTGCAAAAAATATATTTTCACTTACTTTTAAATTTATAATCTTAAAACTTTAGAATATAATTTAAAAAACAACTATATTACTAATGAAATTAAGGCACATATAAAAATTATATTTCTCATTTTAAATTTATATTTTAATAATATAACTGCTAAAACAAAACATATTACTGATACATATTCTACTTTATATGAAGATGCAAAATCTACAAATATACTCTTTTTAAATATATTTATTGTAGCTATTAAAATAAGGGATATAGTTGCTGGTTTTATTCCATCAATAATTTTTACTAGTTCCTTATTTTCTAATCCTATGTATTTTATAAACAGCATTAATAATATGATTTGTGGGCTAATAACACCTAGGGTTGCAATTATAGCTCCAATTATCCCTAAATTATTCATACCTATAAATGTTGCTGCATTTATAGCAATGGGTCCAGGAGTTATTTGAGAAATAGATATTATATCTACTAATGTAGAACTTGTAATCCATGAGTATCTTTTTACTATAAATTCTTCTATTAAAGGAAGTATAACATAGCCTCCACCAAAGGCAAACATTCCTATTTTAAAAAATGATGTATATAAATTTAATAGCATTAATCCTCACCTCTATTTTTCCAAATACCTAAGAATCCACATATAACTAAAATATATATTAATTCAAGTTTAAAAATTAATGAAAGTACAAGCACCAATACGTTTACAGTTAAATAAAAATATTTTTTCTTATAACTCAATTGATTTATAAACATATTATATACAGTATAAAATAGTAAAGCTATTATTGCTCCACTTATTCCTTTAAGCATTTTTTGCATATATATATTTCCTATAAATTTACTATAGCTAAATGCTATAAAAGATATAACTATAATACAAGGTAATACCGATGCAATAACAGCTATTATCGCTCCTAATAACCCTAAAGAATAATAACCTACTAAAAATGATGTAGAAATAGTCATAACACCAGGTATAGATTGTGCTAGAGTTATTATTTTTAGCATCTCATCATTTGTTATAACCTTATTTTTTTCAACAAATTCATCTTTAATTATTGGAATTATTGTATAACCTCCTCCAAATGTAATGGAATTTATAATAAACAAAATCTTAAACAATTCAAAATAACTTATTTTTTTCATTTTCATCACCTCTATTATTATATCATCTATGCTTGATTTTTACAATTTAACATGTTAAAATTAACCGTTAATTTAAAAACGGAGGGATTAAAATGTTATTAGAAAACTTAAAGGTAGTATTAAATGATAAATTTTTATCAGCTATCTTTTCAACAATTTTTATTATTCTACTAGGGTATTATTTAAGAAAAAAGAAAATAGTAAACGAACATGCTTCTAAAGTATTAAGTTCAATTTTATTAAGTTCTGCTCTACCAGCGTTAGCTTTTAAAGCTTTCTTAGCTGATATAAATGAGAAAACTTATACTACTGGAATAAATGTATTAGTATTTGGTTTTGTTGCATATATAGTTTTAATTGTATTAGGTTATATATTATATGCAAATAAAAAAGGAGATTTAAAAGACTCATTAGTTGTATTAACTGCTTTTGGATCTACTACTTTCTTCGGTATTCCTATAATAAATGGACTACTTGGTAATGAGGGTACTCTTTATGCAAATGTATTTAATATTGCTTATAGAGTTTTCCTATATTCTTTTGCACTAATAGTTATGAGTGGAGCAAAATTTGACAGAAAAAACTTAAAACAAATTTTTGCTAACCCTATAATTATCGCTACATTCTTAGGATTGTTTTTATGGATATTCCAATCATCTATGCCACAAACTAGCATAATGATTAAAGATGCAAAAACTGGAGAAATGATAGCTAAAAGTATTTCTATTTTTAGAATAGATAAAACTTTACCTTGGCTATTTAATGGTATCAATTACTTAGCAACTTTATCATCTCCTCTTGCATGGCTTGCTATAGGTATGACTTTAGCACAAATATCATTAAAAGAAGCTATTAAAGAAAAACTTACTATAGTTTATGCTGGATACAAATTATTATTAATCCCTGCATTATTCTTCATAATTTTAATAGTTTTAAATAAAGTTGGTATAACTTTCACTTATGAGGCTATAGTTGCAATAGTAATAATGCTTGCTACTCCACCAGCAACAGTTGCAGTTGCATATGCAATTAAATTTGAAAAAGAGGCTGTACTTGCATCAAATATTTCATTAGTAAATACTGTAATTTCAATTTTTGCAATAATTTTCTGGATAGTAGTTTTAGCAACTGCACATGCAGCTACAATAATATAGGGTATAGAAAGAGGTAAATAAATGAAAGTTTTATGCTATGGTATAAGAGATGTTGAGGAAAAATTTTTCCATGAATTAAATAAAAAATTTAATTTTGAAATTACTTGTGTCCCAGAATATTTAAATACTGAGGAAACTGCAAAAATGGCAAAAGATTATGATGCAGTAATATTAAGAGGTAATTGCTGGGCTACAAAAGAAAATTTAGATATTTATAAAGAATGTAATGTTAAATATATCCTTACAAGAACTGTTGGTGTAAATCATATAGATATTAATTATGCTAAAGAGTTAGGTATGAAAATGGCTTATGTTCCATTTTATTCACCTAATGCGATTGCTGAACTTGCACTAACTCTTGCAATGATGTTATTAAGAAATACAGCTTTAATGACTTCAAATTGTGCTAATAAAGACTTTAGAGTAACATCTAATATGTTTTCAAGAGAAATTAGAAATTGCACAGTAGGAGTAATAGGATTAGGTAAAATAGGGTTTACAACTGCTAAATTATTTAATGGTTTAGGTGCTAAAGTATTAGGTTATGATGTATTTAAAAAAGAAAATGTAGAAGATATTGTAACTCAAGTAGATTTAGATACATTAATAAAAGAAAGTGATATTATTTCTTTACACATTCCATTTATAAAAGAAAATGGTAAACTTGTTACTGAAGAATTTATTTCAAAAATGAAAGATAATTCTATACTAATTAATACAGGTCGTGGAGAAACTATGTGTACTAAAGCAATAATAGATGGAATAAAATCTGGAAAACTTTCTGGAGCTGGAATAGATACTTTAGAAAATGAAGCAGAATTATTTTTCAAAGATTTTACAGGAAAAAATATTCCAAATGAATTATTTGAAGAATTAGTAAATCTATATCCTAAAGTATTACTAACTCCACATCTTGGTTCATTTACAGATGAGGCTGTAACTAATATGATAGAAACAACTTATGAAAATTTACAAGAATTTATTACAACAGGAGATTGTAAAAATAAGTTATAGAATAATAAATGGGGCTATCTATTTCAGAACAGCCCCTTTACATCAAATATTTATTCGTAATTTTTCTATAACTAAAGACACATAAAAATATTATACCTATAACTACTGCTATCATACCAGCTATAGAAATATCTAAATATATTGCAATATAGTAACCTATAATAGATGCAATTATATCTATAATTATACTAATCATTATCATACTTTTTATATCTTTGGAAATTAAATATGCACTAATTGGTGGACCTATCATAAATGATATTAATAACATAGCACCAACTGATTCAAATGATATAACTGAAGTTGTAGATACCAATGTCATTAAAAGATAATGTATTAAACTAGGATAAAGTCCTAATGAAAATGCTAGTGCTTTATCAAAAATAGATATTTTTAATTCTTTGAAAAATATAGTAACAAATAATATGTTTACTGTACATATAATCAAACCGTAAACTATTGCTCTTGAAATAGTTACACCAAAAATATCCATAGTATAAAATGGCACAAACGCTATTTCTCCTAATAATACAGCATCTATATCTAAATGAACATTTGCAGTATACTTAGATATTAAAATTACTGCTATCGAAAACAGAAACGATAGAACTACACCTATGGCAGCATCTTCTTTTACCAATTTTGAACTTGTAATTAATTCTACTAAATAGACTGTAATTAGTCCCATTAAAGTTGCACCTAATACAAGTAATGGCGAGTCTAAACTTTTTGCAATAAAAAAGGAAAGTACTATACCAAGTAATATCGTATGACTAATAGCATCTGTCAACATACTCATATTTTTAAGTACTAAAAAAACACCTAATACAGAGCAAGAAATAGCTGTTAATATAGCTACAATAAGTATTGTTAAACTTGGACTCATCTTGCCCACTTCCTTTTTATATCTCTTTCAAATTTTTTTCTATTAATATATCTATATATTAATCCTCTTTTATTAGAGAAAAGAATACTAAATATTACAAATATAGATAACACAACCACTATAACTGGACCTGTAGGTAATGAAGAATTTAAGCTAGAACTTAAACTTCCAATAAATCCAGAAATAGCTCCAAAAATAGATGAAAGAATAACTACAATATTTAATTTATTACTCCATTGTCTTGCTGCAACTACAGGAGATATCATCATAGCAGTCATAAGTACAACTCCTGCTATTTGAAGTCCAATAATTACATTAATTACTATCATTACAGAAACTAACAATCTATATCTATCACTATTAATTCCTATAGTTTTAGCATATTCTTTATCAAAAATACTTATTTTAATTTCTTTCCAAAAAAATATTACTAGTACTAATAATATTAATCCAACACTCATTATTAAATATATATCTTTCAATATTAATGTTGAAGCCTGTCCAAATATGAAATTACTTAATCCTGCTTTCTTAGCACCAGGAACTCTTTTTAAATATGTTAATAATACAAGTCCTAATCCAAAAAAAGTAGAAAGTATTAAAGCTATTGCACTGTCAAATTTAACTTTAGAATTAGTTCCTATATAGTGTATAAGTAAAACACAAATAAGACCCATTATCAATGCTCCAATTAAAAGTACAAACAATTCTCTTTTACCCGTCAACAAAAATGCAATACAAATACCAGCAAGAGAAGAATGTGCAACTCCATCTCCTAATAAACTTTCTTTTTTTAAAACAGCAAATGCCCCTATAATAGCACTAATCATTCCTAGTAAGCTACATCCTATAGCAACTACTTTAAATGTATAGCTACTTAATAATAAATCAAACATTTCTACTATATGTTCTTTCTATATTTTCTTTAGTGTAAACATCTTTTACACTACCACTAGTTACTATACTTTTATTTATAAATGTAACACTATCAAAGTATTCTTCCACTGTATTTAAATCATGATGCACTACTATTACAGTTTTCCCTTGATTTTTTAATTCTTTAAGTATTCTTATTATTGATTTTTCTGTAACAGCATCAACTCCTTGAAAAGGTTCGTCCATTAAATATATTTCTGCATCTTGAACTAAAGCTCTTGCAAGAAATGCTCTTTGTTGTTGTCCACCAGAAAGTTCTGATATTTGTCTATCTTTAAATTCTAACATTTCTACTTGTTTTATTGCATTGTTAACTTTTTCTTTTTCTTCTTTTGGTATTTTCTTTAAAAATCCAACTCTACCATAACATCCCATCATTACTACATCAAAAAGAGTAGTGGGGAAGTCCCAATCTACACTTCCCCTTTGTGGAACATATGCTATTTTTTTCTTTTCTTGCTTATATTCTTTATTATTAATTTTTATAGTTCCAACTACTGGTTTAATAAACTCTAGTATTGTCTTAATTAGTGTTGATTTACCAGCACCATTTGGACCTACTAAAGCCATTAAATCTCCTTTTTCTATTTCAAGATTAATATTTTCAAGTACAGGTTCTAAATCATAAGTAACTACTAAATCCTTAATTTCTATAACCTTCATTTCACTACTTCCTATTTTAAAGCATTTGCTATAGTATCTGCATTAAATTTTAAAGTTTTAATATATGTTTCAGTATTGTTTTTTGCATCTCCCATAGAATCTGAGTATAATTCTCCACCTATTTTTACTTCAAATCCTTTTGCTTTAACTGCTTCTTGAAGTGATTCTATACTTTTGTGGTTTACTGAACTTTCAACAAATATTGCCTTTATTTTGTTAGCTACTATGAAATCAGCTAAATCATTTATTTCTTTTGTCCCTATTTCTGAATCAGTTGAAACACCTTGTATAGCTTTAACTTCTAATCCAAATTGACTTGCAAAGTATCCAAAAGCATCATGAGCTGTAATTAATACTCTTGAGTTTTCAGGTATTTCATTTATTTTATCTTGTACATATTTAGTTGCTTCAGCTAATTCTTTTAAGTATGCTTCTAAGTTATTCATGTAGAAATCTTTATTAGCTGGGTCAAGTTCTGATAATTTTTTAGCAACTGCTTCTGCTTGAACTGCCCAAAATTCTGTATTGAACCATACGTGAGGATCATATACTCCTTTTTCTTCTTCAACTAATTTTGCAGGATCAAGTTGAGCACCTAAATCTAATACTGCTTTATCTTTTAAGTTTTCAAATATTTCAACCATTTTACCTTCTAAATGTAAACCACCATATACAACTAAATCAGCTTTTTCTAATTTTTCAATATCTCCAGCTGTAGCAACATATAGATGTGGATCTTCTCCCTCACCCATTAATCCTGTTACTTTAACTTTATCTTTACCTATTTCATCAAGTAAATTTACATAGTAATTTAAAGTTGTTGTTACTTTAATTTTTCCCTCATCAGAGTTTGCATCTCCCATTTTACTACCACATGAAAATGCAAATACTGTTAGCATTAATGCTAATAAAATTTGTTTTAAATTTTTCATTTTGATACCTCTTTCATAATTTTTTAATCAAACTAATATTACAACATTTTAAATATTTTGTCAAT
Organism: Streptobacillus ratti; assembly: GCF_001891165.1. NCBI lineage: Bacteria > Fusobacteriati > Fusobacteriota > Fusobacteriia > Fusobacteriales > Leptotrichiaceae > Streptobacillus > Streptobacillus ratti. The sequence continues at coordinate 19,699 of NZ_LKKW01000026.1, forward strand.
CAAATTATTATCCCTAAAAATTATGATATACCTATAAATATTAGGCTTGTGATTTTAATTTTATATTTATTCATATTTATTTTATCAAACTATTATTTGATAAAAAGCAGAGTTTGTCAAATTTCATATTATATTTTTTTTAAAAAATATTTTAATCTATTTGACCTTATATATTTTCAAGGTATACTGTAATATATAAGAAAAAATAGGAGTTGATAACTATGTCTATAAAATTATGTGATGAAAAAGTATTTTTTGAAAATTTAGAAGTTTCAAATAAGAATGAGTTATTTGAGTTCATAGTAGAAAACTTAGTGAAATTAGAAAGAGTTGAAAAACCACAAAGAATTTTACAAAAATTCCATGAAAAAGAAAGTGAAGTAACTACTTTTCTTGGTTCTAAATTCGCAATTCCTCATTTAAAAAGTACCAAGGTATTAGAAAACACCGTTGTATTTATACGTTTAAAAAAATCTTTAATTTGGAACGAAGAGGGAGATAAAGTTAAATATATCTGTGCCGTACTTGTTAAACCAAGACATGATGATTTATATATAGACATTTTAATGAGCTTATCAAGAAATATTATCGACTCTAAAAAAGTAGATATATTAAAACATTCTGAAAATAAAGATGAAGTTTTAAAATTGATAAATCAAATTTATTAATATTTAAAAAGAGAGTGTAAATAAAAGTATATGGATAATGTCTTTTTTAAAATAAGGTGTCTATGTTATATAGTTTTTGTTCTAAATTCATTATCCATTATTATAACTTTTATTTATACTCTCATATTTTTTGAAATTTAACTTATTTATTATCTACCTTTTTATAGATTTTCCCATTTTTATCTCTACTCAAGTACTTAAAATCTACTAAATATCTTCTAAGAAGAACATAATCTTCAAAATATTCTTTTAATATCTCATTTATGTTGTGAGATAATA
>NZ_LKKW01000027.1 GCF_001891165.1 Streptobacillus ratti
AATAAGTATGTAATTCATTCTATTACTTCTGATAATGGTTCTGAGTTTTCTAATGTTAAGTATATTACTGATTTAGATATTAAGTGGTATTTTGCTCACCCTTATTGTTCTAATGAGAGGGGTAGTAATGAAAATAATAATAAGATGATTAGGAGATTTATTCCTAAGGGTAGGTCTATGAATAAATTAAGAAAAAAAGATGTTAAATTTATTGAAAATTTTATGAATAATTATCCTAGAAAAATTTTCAATTCTTCAACATCTTATGAAGTTTATGAATGTCTTTTAAATCTTGTTTAAGTTGTTTTTGGACATTTACTTTTGGAATTTAGGAGTTTTATCTGAACTTCCATTTTCAGTTCCATTTTCATTTACTATCTTAGCATCTTTATCCATATGATAAATATCTTTAAACTCTAAATCTGTTCCATTTAAATTTAAAGTTCCACCTCTATGACCAAACATTACATTACTATCTTTTATTTGACTTTCTTTAGTTATTGTAAGTTTTGCACCTTGTGCTAATCTAATATTATCAGCAACAGGTCCATCATTATTTTGAAGTTCTGTCTCTCCTCCACCTAAATTTAAATGTTCTATATTCTTACCTGTACTTTTAATAACTAATTTACCCTCACCTACTTTTCTAACAGTTATCTTTTTAGTTTCTCCTTTAGTAGATGAAGTATTAGATGATATTTCATATGTTAAAGTCTTATTTTTATGCACGACAAAACCAGCAGTTTCTAATGTTCCACTGCCTTTCAAAGTTGTATCTTCTTTAAATTCAAGTCTTGCTGCATAAGTATTTGTATTTCCCTCTACTTTAACCTCTAAACCTTTTTTATTAAATATTTGATTTTTAGTAGTATTATTTCCATTAACACTTATAGTTTCTTTATTCTTAAATTTTCTTTCCTCACCATCAACTTTTAAAACTCCATTTTCAAATTTTACATCCCCTTCTGTATCTTTTGAAATTTCTTTATCTGTTGTATTTTCTTTTAAACTTTCATATGAAGAAAGATGAGCTAAATAATATAGTTTTCTACCATATCCTCCTACTGCATCCCCTCTACTAAGACTTCCTGCTATAAACCACTGATTTTTTTCCTTGTCCCACCAAAAAAGTGGAGAACCACTATCTCCTTTTTTAGCTCCTGAATCAAGAGAAGTTTTAGCAGTTTTTTCTAAAGATGTTTGTACATCTCGACCTAGTCCTATATCTTTTCTACCTGTTATCTTATTTAATCCTCCGGCAAAATGTTGCATTTTATCTGGATCCTTCTCTTTTCCATTATCAACAGCTACTCTATTTAATCCTCTACCAACTCTTGCTACTAAATCTCCTACTCCTATTTTATCCCATTGGTCTTTAGTTACCCCCTCTGTAACATAAGCATCAAAGGCTACTCTGTCTGTTCTTAATAACGCATAATCATGTTCAACTTGTTGTCTATGGGCTACCTCAATACTTTCAGAAAATTTTTCATATTTTTCATCTAGTTTTAAATTTTTATATCCCTCAAAAAGTTCTACATCATTTCTAAAATGTCTTTTTGAAAAAGTAAAGTTTTTGGGTGGAGCAACATGATGTACTCCTGATAAAATTTGATAATCTCCCCATAAAGCAAAGTTTCCTGTGTCAACTACACCATCAAAATTGGGAATAGGTTTATCTATTGTACCAGATTCTGTCCCATCTTTTCTATAAACCTTAACATCTTTTCTACCAATAGAATATTTACCTCTATTCATTGCAAAATCTTCATAATCTTCCCAATTCATATCATGTCTGACTAAATTTGAAATCCCAATTTCACCAGTTAGTACAAGGATTAATAATAATCTGTGTTTATAGTCCATAACTATCCTTTCAACCACACTAATACTTAATATCATATTTATTATATAATTTTAAACTATAACTAATGCCCTCTTATTTTCCCACAATAATTATACATTCATATTTTAAAAAAAGCAATGATTTTGGAATTTAGTATATATTTTTAATACTACACTCTATTCATTAAATCTTTTATTACTACAGAATAAAAGCCATATTTTTTTTATCAGATAAATATAATTAAAATTAAAAGGAATTACCTAAATTAAAGATAATTCCTTTAAACTAATTACTACACTTTATTTTTTATACTCGAATTTGGCATTCTTATTTTTACCTTGAATTGTCATATCTGTCATATTACCTTTAAAATACATTAATTCATCAAACATTTTATCAGCATTTTTTTTAACACTTTCAGCTTTCATCAATCCAAGTTTGTTAGCATATTTAACTTTATCTAAACCTTTTTTAGAGTTTATAATTTTATCTTCTTCTTTTAACATTGTTATAAATTCATTTTCAACTTTATCCCAATAAGTTTTTACACCTAATCCATATCTCATTCTATCTTCTCTTGCAAGTATATGAAGTCCTTTCATTGCCCAATACATAGAATTTCTATTAAATTTATTTGCATCTTCTGTATAGCTCTTATGTGTTTTAGTAATATATTCATAATATGGAATAAACACAGAATGTTCTACTGTTCCCATAGCTAACCACATAACTGTAGGTGCATTTTCTCTAATTTGGAATATATGTGCTTCTAAGTTAGTATCAGTACCTATAGCTCTTATTTTTCCTTTATTATCAACAGAGTCTACATCATATTCTGTTCCTGTATATCTATATCTCAAGAAATTCATTACATCTTTAACAGATATTTTTTTATCTGGTTTTCTGAAAAGTTCATAAGCTATTTCTGAATTATGTTCTACTGGCAATAATGGACAGAAAAGATTTTGTCCCATTGCTATTCTATCATAGTTATATTTAGAATGTATTTCCCTATAAGTTAAAGCCAAATGGAATTTATCATCAACTGTTTTTGCTAATCCATTACTTTCAGGTAATTTTTGTATATCTTTAGAAGCAATCACATCTTTATTTGAAAAGTCATAACTTCCTAAATAAAAAGCATTTGGAATTACTGCATAAACATCATTAGGAACTTTAACAGCTGCGTATTGATGTCCAGTATAAATTTCCATATACCACATTTCATTTTTATCTGCAAATACTATAACATTACCCTCACCAGCTCCTGCTTTTTCAACTATATTTGCAATTATTTCTACTGCATGTCTTGCAGTTTTAGCTTGCATTAACACAAGTGATGCAATATCTGGTTCTGTTAATCCACCCTTTACATATGGATCTAATTTAAGAATTTCATCATTAGCATTTGCTGAAACTGTTGCAGAAATACTTACTCCTAATTCATTAATACCAGCTTCTCCAAATATTCCATATTCAGGATTAGCATCAGGAATTAAACTATGTCTTAATGCGTTTTTAGGATATGGCCATTTAAATCCTGTATCTGGATTTACAAACATTTCCCCTGATTTATATTTTTTAGCATCAACTACCATAAATTTTTTAGGATTTACACCTTTAAGATCTTCATTTCTCGCATAAATCATTGAACCATCAACAGTAACATCACGCCCTGCAATAAATCCAGTACAAGCTAAAGCTTGTATAGAAAAAATTAACAATCCTAAACTTAATATATTTTTCATAATATTATCCTCCTAAAATATTAAGGGTCCTTTCGGACCCTAATGTATAAATAAGAAACTGAGATTTATATAAACATCATTGCACCGGTTAATATTACTATATTGATTATAAATATCACTACTAGTAATTTGAATACCCATTTGAAATATGTTCCGTATTCAACTTTTGCTGCTGCAAGTCCACCCATAACTACTCCTGAAGTTGGTGTGATTAAGTTTATTAATCCACAAGCTCCTGAGAATATCATAATTATTACTTCAACACTAAATCCTAAACTCTTAGTTAATGGTGCAAGTATAGGAACAGACACTGAAGCTAGTCCTGATGTAGATGGTATAAAGAATGATAATACCATGTATAACACATATGATGCAGGTGCAAATATTAATGCCGATAATCCAGCTAATCCTTGTGATGCTAAGTTTAATATAAATTTATCTAAATATGTAACTGACATTAATACAGAAACTCCTCTTGATAGAGCTATTATTAATACTACTGATAAAATGTCAGCTGCTCCGTATATAAATGAATCTACTATTTCTTTTTCACTAAATCCATTTACAACTCCTATAACAATACCTATGAAAGTAAACCACATTGATAATTCTCCAAAGTACCATTCTCCAAGTGGTGTACCTGTTAAGAATGAAGTCCATCCCTCAAATATATGTATATCATATTCTGCCCAAACTATTAATGAAAGAATCATGATAACAAATGAGAAAGCGAATATACCTAATGTAAGTTTATGTTTTTTATTAAATTCTAAATTAGAAAAATCAACATGACCAAAATGTTCATTCATTGCTTTTTGTTCTTGTAAAGAAAGGATAATAGAACCCTTGTCTGCTTTAATTTTTCTAGCATAGCTCATTACATACATTATAGCAGGTATTAATGTTGCAATCCAAAGTATAATTCCTAATAATACTACTGTACCATTTGATGGGTCAGCTCCTGCACTTTTAGCCGCATCTAATGCCACACCTATAGCAAATGGATTAACTGTAGATCCTAATACTCCAACTCCAGCTCCAAGTAATACTGTAGATGCTGCAACCATAGTGTCAAATCCAGCTGCAACCATAGTTGCTGATATTAATCCATAGAATGCTATAGATTCTTCAGCCATACCATAAGTAGATCCACCTATAGAAAATAGTATCATTAATATAGGAATTAATAGTAATTCTCTACCTTTTAATTTTTTAACTAAAGCTCCAACTCCAGCGTCTAATGCTCCAGTTTTAGTAACTATACCTAAAAATCCTCCAAGAAGTAATACGAATACTGCAACATCTATAGCGTCTTTAAATCCATTAAAAGTAGCCATAAATACATCAGCTATTGATGCTCCGTTTACTCCTGTTGCAAGTGATATGTTTTCATTTAACATTTCAGCTGTAACATCTTCTGGTAATTTAGGTAATACTCTTGTTACAAGAGCTATTAATATTAATAGAATGAATATTATTGTAAAGGCCGATAACGATTTACGTTCTTTTTTTTCACTCATATCTATTCCCCTTTTCTTTTTTATTATTTTTTAATTAACGTTCCTGTTTTACCTTGTAGTGCTATTGCTGCATTTTCAAGTGAAGTTATTAAAGCATTTCCATTTGAATTTTTAACAAAATCTAAACATGCTTCAACTTTTGGCAACATAGATCCTTTAGCAAAATGCCCTTCTTCTATATATTTCAATGCTTCTTCTACAGTTAATTCAGATAATTCTTGTTGATTTGGTTTGTTAAAATTAATACATACTCTATCAACTGCTGTTAATATAACTAACATATCTGCATTAAGATCTTGAGCAAGTTTAGCACTTGATTTATCCTTGTCTATAACAGCATCTACACCTTTTAATCCTGTTTCTGTTTCTATTACTGGTATACCTCCACCACCAACAGTGATAACAATATTTCCAGCTTCAACTAATTGTTTAACTACATTTAATTCAACAATCTTAACAGGATTTGGTGATGCAACTACTCTTCTATAACCACGTCCGGCATCTTCAACAAAAGTAAACCCTTTTTCTTTTTTTATTTCCTCTGCTACTTCTTTGCTATAGAACATTCCTATAGGTTTAGTTAAATTTTGAAATGCTTTATCTTCTTTATCAACTAAAACCTGTGTAACTATTGTTGCAACTTCTTTATTTATATTTTGAACTTTTAATTCTTCTCTTATTGCTTGTTGTAAATGATAACCTATATAACCTTGGCTCATTGCTCCACATTCTGCAAATGGCATATATGGAGTTTTCACTTCACCATTAGCTGCATAATCCATAGCTAAATTAATCATTCCAACTTGTGGACCATTTCCATGTCCTATTATTACTTCATAACCCTCTTTTGCCATTGATACTATTGCTTTAGCTGTTCCTCTAACCAATTTTAATTGTTCTTTTGGATTATTCCCTAAAGCATTTCCACCTAATGCTATTACTAATCTTTTACTCATATTCCACCTCTATTTTAATGTAGCAAACATTACTGCTTTAATTGTGTGCATTCTGTTTTCTGCTTCATCAAATACTTTAGATTGTCTACTTTCAAACACTTCATCTGTAACTTCCATTTCAGGTAATCCAAATTTAGCATGAATTTCTTTACCTATAGTTGTTTTTAAATCATGGAATGAAGGTAAGCAATGTAAGAATATAGCTTCTTCTTTAGCATATCCCATAGCTTTTTTATTAACTTGGTATGGGCTTAATAATTTTATTCTTTCTTCCCAAACTGAATCTGGTTCTCCCATAGATACCCATATATCTGTATAAATTACATCAGCATCTGTACATCCTTCTTCAACAGATTCTGTAAATCTTACTTTAGCTCCATTTTCTTTAGCTATAGCTTCACATTTAGCAATTAATTCTGCTTCAGGTTTTAATTCTTTTGGTCCACATGCTGTGAAATTTAATCCAAGCATAGCACAAGCTACCATTAATGAGTTTGCAACATTGTTTCTAGCATCTCCCATAAATGTGAAATTTAATCCTTTTAAATGTCCAAAGTGTTCTTCAATAGTCAACATATCTGCTAACATTTGAGTTGGATGGAACATATCAGTTAAACCATTCCATACAGGAACTCCTGCATAATGAGCTAAATCTTCAACTATTTGTTGAGAAAATCCTCTATATTCAATACCATCATACATTCTTCCTAATACTCTTGCTGTATCTGCTATACTTTCTTTTTTACCCATTTGAGAAGATCCTGGATCAAGATAAGTAACTCCCATTCCTAAATCCATTCCTGCAACTTCAAATGCACATCTAGTTCTTGTAGAAGTTTTTTCAAATAATAATACTATATTTTTACCTTCTAAATATCTATGTGGTGTACGAGTTAATTTTAATTCTTTAAATTTTTTAGATAAATCTATTAAATATCTAACTTCTTCTGTACTGAAATCTAATAATTTTAAAAAGTGTTTCCCTTGTAAATTTTTTGGCATATAAATCTCCTTTTCTTTTTTTACATATACATTAATTCTTTACTATCTCATTTAAATCATTTACTATCTTATTTATATTAGTTTTCTTCTCTTACTAATGGCATAGACATACATCTAGGTCCTCCACGACCTCTTGATAATTCCGCACTTGGCATTTCAATAACATTAATACCATGTTTTCTTAATAAGTCATTAGTTACATCGTTTCTTTCATAAACTATAACTTTACCTGGAGCTATACATAAAGTATTTGATCCATCGTTCCATTGTTCTCTTTCAGCAGCTATTCTATCTCCACCACCACAAGGTATCAATGTAACTTTAGTTCCCATGTATTCTCCTAAGATATCTTCAAGTTTTCCTTCTTTAGGAGTAACTTTAACTTCATTTCCATCTCTTCTTAATTCAAATACTTCTAATGGTCCTAAGATTGCAGGGTGTACACTGAATTTATCATAATCTATTTGAGTAAATACTGTATCTAAGTGCATCCATGCTCTACTTTCTGCAATTCTAAATGCAAGTATTGTATCTATATGAGAATTTGCTTCATCAAATAATAGAGTTTTTGCTACTAAATCTATAGCTGCTGCTTCTGTTCTTTGAGAAATTCCTATAGCTAATACTTTATCGTTAATATTTAATACGTCTCCACCTTCTATATGGAAAGGATTAGTTCTGTCATAGAAGAAAGTAACTTTTCCTTTATATTCTGGATGATAATGGAAGATATAGTAAGCATAAATAGTTTCTCTGTTTCTAGTTACTGAATACATTCTATTTAAGATTACTCCATTTTGTGTTGATGCAAATGGATCTCTTGTAAAGTATAAGTTAGGCATAGGATCTAAAATTAATTCAGTTGGGTCATCTAAATAACTAACTAAATCTTTTCTAGGAACTTCAAGTTCTGACATATTTACACCTTCCATAGTTTTAAGAACCATTTCTTTAGTGTCTGTATAGCTTAAGAAAAAGTTTAATAAAGCTTCTTTATATACTTCAAGTTGTACTCCACCTTCTTCGATGAATTGTTTTAAGAATTGAACTTTTAATTCATGAGAGCTTTCTAAAGTTTCAGCAACTAAATCTTCTAAGTATACAACTTCAACTCCATTTTCTCTTAAAATTTCAGCAAATCTGTCATGTTCTGCTTGTGCAACTTTTAAGAAAGGTACATCATCAAACAATAATCTTTCTAGTGTGTCTGGTGTTAAATTTAATAATTCTTTCCCAGGTCTGTGTAACAATACTTTTTTTAAAGTGTTGATTTCACTTCTTACATTAATAACCATACATTTTCCTCCTACATATTTTGTATTATACCAAAGTATAACCTCAATTTTTATTTTCATATGGAAAATTTTTATATTTTTTTTTGTAAAATATGACCAATTTTTATTTTGATAATTTAAAAACAGTAAAGCTCTATTAATCACTATTATATCAAATAATCTATATCTTGAATAGAAAAAAGGTCAGATTTTGCACTGACCTTACACTTATCTTCTATTCATTATTTTAACTAGTTTTTCTAATTCAGAGAATTTAAATTTCAATTCCTTTATTTCATCTTTTAACTTATTTTTCATTTCATTAAATTGTTTTTCTAACTCATATACCTTCTCATCAAGCAAGTTAATGTTTCCATTTCTTTGTAGTGTTAGTAATTCTTTATTTCTTTTGCTTATATTATCAAATTGATAACCTAATCCTGCTCCTAATGATATGTTCCCTCTTGTATTTAATGATCCACTTGCTCTATATGTTAGATTTACTTTTTCATTTGTTCCTGATAGTCCTAACGCAAATGCATGTTCTCCGTTATAGTAACCATATGATCCTGCTATGTTATGTCCTTTTCCATTTATTTGTGGTAAGTTTGCCATTGCTACAGCATTTGCTACTCCACTATTTGCTGATACTCCCTTTTCTATATCTTTTTTAGTCTTATCTGTTAGATCTACACTAACTTCATTTCCTTTTGCTTCTGTCTTAATGTAATCTGTTCCTTTAATTGAAAACTTAAGTCCTCCATTTTTGTTTAAGCTTTGTGCTTCTGTATTGCCTTTGTCTGCACCAAATGATAATGTATTATTTCCTAAAGCATTTATTGCTTTAGCTACTTCTCCTGCATTTGCTACCTTTTTAGAATCTTCTGAATTAAGTGTTTCTATCTTTCCACCTTCACTAGATTTTAATTGTGTTGTAGATAAGCTTATATCATAAATATTATGCCCTGCATCTGATTTTTTAGATGTTAATGTTACTGGACCTTTAGTTTTATTTGCTTCTTCTCCATTATTTGCAGTTATTTCTGTTTTTAATGTTTTAGTTGCTTTTTCTATCTTATCTGTTAAATCTTTTTTAGTATCTTCTATTTTTTTGTCCACTTTATCTTCTACATCTTTTATCTTCTTATCAACTTTTTTGTCTATATCTTCTATCTTTTTATCTATTTCTTTCTTTGTTTTATCTATCTTATTTTCTAACTTATCTAATTGACCTTTATTAACAGCATCAGTACTTTCTGTTCCATCTGCTACATTAGTTATCTTCTTACCACCATTATTTAATCCATCTTTACCTATTGATACTTCACTTTTTTCAAAATCAATTTTGCTCATTCCTTTTAATTCCTTATTTAATGAATAAGTAAAATCTTTTCCATTCTGAGTAATACTTAAATTATCTCCTGCAATAAGTTTCAATGTATTATCTTTTCCTATTTTTTCTGAATTTGATCCACTAGCAATTCCTGTTCCACTTTGCCCTGATGTTATATTAAAATTATAGTCTTTTATTGACTGAGCTATTTTATCATCTAAAGCTTTTATTGCTTCATGAACAGTATTTTTACCAGTATCACCAATATTAGTCATAGTAAGTTTTCCATTTGTAGTTACACTTGCATTTCCACCTAAAATACTTTTAGTTGAATCTACAAATGTTCCTAAAACCATATTAGTTGCATAAAGTTGTGAACCATTTATTGCATCTGTTGATTCCTTACTTATTTGACCTGCTGCCAAATGTTGTAGTTGTCTTTCTTTATTTTTAGTTCCTATAGAAACTACTGACATAGGGTTTTTACCTGCAAATTCACCATATTTTAATTCACCTATTTTAACTTCACTTACTGATGTTGCCTTTGTTGTTTTACTTTCTGAACCAAGTGCTACTGAATCTTCTATATCTGCTTTTGAATTAATTCCTATAGCTGTAGAACTACTAACCTCTGCTTTAGCTGATAATCCTATTGCTATAGAATATCCTCCTGAAGCTTTTGATGATAATCCTATCGCTATATCATTAGATTTTTCAGCAGTTGCATAAGCTCCTATAGATACTGATCTTTCACCTTTTGCTTTTGAACTATGCCCTAAAGATACAGAACCTATACTTAATGCTTCACTTTCTTTACCTATAGATATTGCATTTTCTTTTGATTTAGAATGATATCCTAAAACTATTGATCCTTCACCCTGTGCTTCAGCCTTTGTTCCAAGAACTATGCTATCTTTCTTTAAGCTTTTAGCTTCTTTTCCAATTGCTATACTATTTTCTGCTCCTGTTTCTACTTTTGAATTTTCTCCAATTGTTATAGCACTAGAAGCATTAGACATAGAATTGCTCCCTATAGCTATTGCACCCTGCATTGTTGCTTTAGACCATACTCCAAGTGCTAAAGCATTATCTTTTGTTGCCTCTGAATGTGGTCCTAATGCAGTAGAACGGCTTCCAGTTGATCTAGCTTGGTGCCCTAATGCTACTGAATCTAAATCAGATGCCTTACTATCTTTACCTATAGATATTGAATGATTTCCTTCTGATTTAGAAGAATGCCCTATTGCTATTCCAGAAGATTGTTTTGTTTCAGCTTTCTTTCCTATAGCTATAGCATTATCTCCATCAGCTTTAGCTTGCACTCCTGCTGTTATAGATCCATCTCCAATTGCTCCTGCTGAATCTCCCATTTTACCTAAATTACTGTCTTTATCTCCTGTATCTTTGTTTTTACCTGTATTTACATGGAAATATGTCTTATTTTCTTCCTCTAATTTCTTATCTAATGATTTTAATTGAGCAACATTTACTGCATCTGTATCTTCTTTACCAGCAGCAAGTCCTGTTATTTGTCTAGTTATTCCTTTTTCTATATCTCCTATTGACACTTCTCCATATGTTGCCTTCCATGCCTTAACTATCTTTGAATATTCTGTATATTTTTCATTAATTTTTTTATTATTTTCTCCTATTTTATCATTTAATTCTGATAATTTTTTCTTTTCTTCTTCAGTTCTTTGTGTGTAATCTTTTGAAGTAATAACCTTAGCTTCTTCTACAACCTTATTATTATCTTCTATCATAGTTTCTAGTTCTGATTTTAAACTTAGATATTTCCCTTTATCCACTTCTGATAATTTATCTTCTAATTTAACTTCCTTATTAGTTAACATATCATATCCAAGTCTATTATCTCTTTTTTTAGCTATAGATTTTGAACCAAGTGCTGTTGAATAATTTGCTTCTACTTTAGCTCCACTTCCTAATGCTGTTGAATAAACTAAATTCTCATTTGTAGTGCTTTCATTCCCTATAACTACATTTCCATATGAATATACTCCTTTTGAATCTGCCTTATGCCCTATTGCAACACTACGTCCTCTTGAATGTGCATTTTCTCCAAGTACTACTCCCTTTCCATAACCTACTGCTTCTTTACCTATAGCTATTGAATCTGAATTAGCATCACTCTTATAACCTAAAGCTATTGATGCTATTCCATCTGTTTTAGTTTCTGTACCTATTGCTATACCATATTTTGTTCTTGCATTAGCCTTATTCCCTATTGCTATTGCATCTGTTGCTGTTGCCTTAGCATCTGTTCCTATAGCTATAGTATCTTCTATTTCATTACTAAGATGTTTCTCAGCTCCAGCAAGAGATCCTGCTCCTATAGCTATTCCCTTTTTACCTCTTGAAGTTGAATCCATTCCTATTGCTATTGATTTTTCACTATCAGCCTTTGCATTAGCTCCTATTTTTACCTTCTCTTCATTATTGGTGGAAGAGTTTAAACCAACAAACAATGATTTTTCTCCTTCTAATACATTAGCTCCTACTTTTTTATCCATACCATAAGATAAAATAGAAATGAACGCTAAAATTGCCATTAAATTCTTTTTCTTCATATGCTCCCTACATAATTAATTATTTAACTATGTAGTTCACCTCCTTTTTTTCATACTTATTTTCCCTTTCTAAGTAAAAATATTTTTTTCACAAAATATTTAATAAAAGTATACCCCCCCCCAGCATATTTTGTCAATCTTTATTTTTTGTTAAAAAAATGTAAGAAACATCTTAAATTAGTATTTATCATATGTTTTGATTATTATTTTTTTATATAAAAAGAACTACATCTAATTACATAGACATAGTTCCTTTAATATATTTCCCTTATTTTTTAATTAATTCTCTTAAAATAGTTTCTAATTCATTAACTCTCTTTTCTAAAGTTTTAACCTTATTATCTAAATCATATACTTTCTCATCAAGCAAGTTAATGTTTCCATTTCTTTGTAGTGTTAGTAATTCTTTATTTCTTTTGCTTATATTATCAAATTGATAACCTAATCCTGCTCCTAATGATATGTTCCCTCTTGTATTTAATGATCCACTTGCTCTATATGTTAGATTTACTTTTTCATTTGTTCCTGATAGTCCTAACGCAAATGCATGTTCTCCGTTATAGTAACCATATGATCCTGCTATGTTATGTCCTTTTCCATTTATTTGTGGTAAGTTTGCCATTGCTACAGCATTTGCTACTCCACTATTTGCTGCTACTCCTTTTTCTATATCTTTTTTAGTCTTATCTGTTAAATCTACACTAACTTCATTTCCTTTTGCCTTTGTTGTTATATAGCTTCCTCCTGTTATAGATAGTGTATCTCCTAGTTTTTGAATATTTGTTTCTCCTTTATCTCCTTTAAATGTTAAGCCTTTATTATCTATTATTTCTTTTGCTTTTTTCCCTGATTTAATATCTTCTTTTGCTTTTTGTGTTAAATCTATTTCTACCTTATTTCCTCTTGCTTTTGTTTCTATATGTTCACTATTTTCTTTTTTTACTATTTCAAATTTAATTTCTTTTCCTTTATTTTGATTCTGATTTCCTATGTTAGATCCATTATTTGAATTATTTTCTCCTATCTTTTGTCCTTCTGTACTTGTATTTTTATCTCCTCCTAGTTTTATTTCAGTATTTTCTATCTTTTCTATTCTGTTTCTATTTTCATCTATCTTATCTTTTAGGCTTTTCATTGCATCATGTATATTGTTTTTTCCAGTATTACCTATATTTAATGTATGAAGAATACCATCTCTATTAAGAAGAGCAACATTTCCTATAACAGATTTCATAGACGCTACAAAAGCATCAAAGTTTGAAATTACTGAAAATAGTTGTGAACCATTTACTGCATCTGTTGATTCCTTACTTATTTGACCTGCTGCTACATATTGTAATTGTCTTTCTTTTCCTTTAGATCCTATAGATACTACACCATAAGGATTACTTCCTGCAAAATCTTTATAATCTAAGAAAAATCTAGGTTTAACTATTTCACTTGTAGGTTTAGCTACTGTTGTTTCACTTTCTGCTCCTAATGCTACAGAATTTTCTATATTTGAAGTAGCAGATGTTCCTATAGCTATTGAATTAGAGTTTTTAGAAATACTCTTCTGTCCTATAGATATTGCAGAATTTCCTGTTGATTTTGAATTTTCTCCTAGTGATATACCATATTTTTTAGAAGATCTAGCTCCACTTCCAAGTGCTATTGAACTTTCTTTTTCTGCCTTTGAATCAATTCCTATAGCAATTGTATTTTTACTTGTTGCCATAGCATCTCCACCTAATGATACTGTATTCTCTCCAAGAGCAACTGCTCCATTCCCTAACGCTATAGCATTTCTCATTGTAGCTTCAGCTTCACTACCTAATGCAACTGCACCTTCACCTGCTGATTTAGCTTTTTTTCCAATTGCAATTCCATCTTTACTTTGAATCCATGATTCTAAACCTATTGCAATAGCATTTTCACCTTCTACAGAGATTTCTTTTCCTATTGCTATAGAATTTTCTTTTTTTACTTCACTATTTTTTCCTATAGATATTGATGAATTTTCTAAAGCCTTAGATAGTGAGCCTATTGCTACAGAAGAATCACTACTAGCCTTAGCTCCTTCTCCAATAGCAACAGCAGCTTGTGAATTTGCTTTAGAATATGCTCCAATTGCTATGGAAGTTTGTCCACTTGATTCTGAATCTCCTCCTATAGCTATTGCTCTATTTGCTGAAGCTTTAGCATCTTCTCCTAAAGCTATAGCTCTTTCTCCTGTTGCTGTATTTGTTAATACAGAAGCTGCCCTCTTATTTCCAATAATATTTGATCCTTTTTCATTACCTATACTTATATATGACATTATAGAGATAAAGGATAATATTTTAAACAAATTATTTTTTTTCATTTTATTCTCTCATAGTTGAAATAACTATTAAGAAACCTCCTTTTTAAATTTGATAAAACATACTTTTCATATCAAGATATTTTATTCATAAAACATTAATACATAGTATACCCCCCCCCCCAGTGTATTTTGTCAATAGCTTTATGTGAAATTTTATTACAAATATTCTTAATTGTCAATACATATGTTACATAATAAGAAATAAATTTAATATAAGTTATAGTTAGTTAATTGTCTAAGTGTTTAATTAAGTGTTTAGTTTAGTTAAGTGTTGTTTAATGTTTAGTGTTTAATTGATTGTTAGAGTGTGTGAAGTGAGATTGGGGCAAATTTGGCTTTTTTGCCCTTTTAAGCCTCTTTCTTAACCTTAGTGAAGTATTCCCTCACAACCTCATTTGGACTCTTAAAATTAAGCACTGTCTTTGCCGTATTATTATACAGCCTTTCATGCCTTTTAACATTTTCTATTAATTCTTCCTCGCTCCTAAATTCTTTCCTACTATACAATATCTTTCCATCTTCCCTATGCGATCTTTCTACCTTTCCATTTTGCCATGGTGAATAAGGTCTTATCCTCCTTAATTTCATTCCTAACATCTTTACAGACTTCTCAAATGCACTCTCCCTATCCGTTACATCTTTATCATTTACAAACTCATATCCATTATCTACCTGTATAGTCTCTATCTTAAAGCCTATAGCCCTTTCTAACTCCTTAATGTACTTTGATGTCTCATATGTACTCTTTTCCTTTACAAACTTTAATACCCTCTTCCTACTATACTCATCTATAGCAGTTATCTGATAATATCTAATCCCCTTTGAATTAAACTTTATACACTCATTTGGAATATATTTAATATCTACCTGTACTTTCTCACCTGGATAATTTACTTCTATTACATTATACTTCTGATAACTCTTTTTATACTTTTTAACAGCTACATACTTCTTCTTCCTTATTATCCTACACATACTACCAAAGCTTCTATTATACCCCTTATTCTTACAACTAACATATACTTGGGCTAATCCATAACTTCCATGTTTTTTTAACATATTCTTTATTAGTATTAATTCTTCTTCTGTATGGGCATTTGGGCTTGTATGGGGCTTTCTTGAACCTAGAGCTAGGCTTTTTATGTTTCCATTATATTTTTTTAATTGTCTATTTGTATGATAACGCCTTGCTGCTTTAGTTACTCCATTTTTTATTGCATATTCACATAATCTATGGCGAAATTTCATTTCTTCTGTTATAATACTCATGAGAGATACTCCTTTGATTGTTTTAGTTTTTGTCAAACTCTATTATATCAAATGTATCTCTCTTTTTTTATTTTTTTGTTACATATGTTTTATCACATTACAAAAGAAACTAATGTTTTTTTCACAAAATATTCTTTATGTAAAATAAAAATAGAATGCTGTGTATTATAGCATCCTATTTATTATATAATATTTCTATTTTTTCATCAATTCTTTAAACATCTCTTTTAATTCTAATAATTCTTTCTTTAATTCCTTATTTTCTTTTTTAAGATTTTCAACTTCCATTTCAAGTTCATAAACTTTTTCATCAAGTAGGTTAATATTACCATTTCTTTGTAATACAAACATATCTCTCTTTCTTGAAGCTAATTTATCAAATTGATAACCAAGTCCTGCTCCTAATGATACGTGTCCTTTAGTATTTAATGACCCTCCTGCTCTATATACTAAATTACCTACATCATTTAATCCAGAAATTCCTAATGCAAATGCATGTTCTCCATTAAAATATCCATATGAACCTGCAATATTATGTCTATGTCCTCCAAGTGAACTTATTTGTGGTAAACTTGCCATAGCTACAGCATTTGCTACTCCACTATTTGCTATTACCCCTTTTTCTATATCTTCTTTTGCCTTATCTGTAAGATCTACTGATACTTCACTTCCTTTTGCTACTGTTTTAATATATTCTGAACCTTTAATAGCAAATTTAAGTCCTCCAGATTTATTTAAAGATTGCTCTTCTGTACTTCCAGTATCTCCACTAAATGAGAATGTATTATTTCCTAATCCATTTATTGCATTTACTACATCTCCTGTTTTGGCTATTTGTTCAGTATTAGATGTCTTAGCTATGTATTTTCCATTATTTTCTTCTGTAGTTATATTTCCTACATTAGCCTTTAATGTTCCATCTTTATCTTTTATTATAGTTTTATTATCTGTTTTAACATCTAATGTATATGTATACTTGTTTTTACTATTATCATAACTTGATTTTACACTTATTGCTGACCCATTTTCTGACTTAATTTCTGTTCTACTATCTTTTAATTGTTTCACATTTACAGCATCATTATTTTCTGTTCCATCTGCAATATTAGTAATTTTGTTACCACCATTATTTAATCCATCTTTAGTTAGTGATATAGATTTACCATCCTTAGAATTAATTTTCATTCCATCGCCTGTAATAGTAGTAGTGTTCTCATCTTTATCTTTAAATTCTGAACTAGTTAAATCTTTAAGTTCCTTATTTAATGAATAAGTGAAATCTTTACCATTTTGTTTAATATCTAAATTATTTCCAGCATTAAATTTAACAGTATCATCTTTTGAAACTTTAGTTTTTTCTGATTTACCTGAAACTGTACCTGTTCCTTCTTTTCCTGCTTCAACATTAAATCCAAAATTTGATATTTTATTATTAATATTATCACTTAATGATTTTAATTGATCTTCAGTTGCCGCTTGACCACTCGTAAAATTATTAGCATCCCATGTCTTATTTGTTAAGCCATTAATTGTTCCTTTATTTTCTTTATTAATTGTAACATCTCCAGCTTTAATTTCTCCCTTTGTTCCATCTAATTCTACTTTTTTATCTCCACTTCCTAGAGATATTTTATCATTTAATTTAACATCATAAATCTTTTTACCATTTTCAGTTTTTTCTGTTAAAACAACATTTCCAGTAGTCTTATTAGCTTCTTGTCCATCATTTGCTGTTATTTCAGTTTTAACTTGATTTGAAATCTTATTTTCTATATCCTGTTTAACTTTATTTAATTGAGATAAATTAACACCGTCTTTATCATCTGTCCCATCTGCAACATTAGTTATCTTATTTCCACCATTATTTAAACCATCTTTAGTTATTGAAACAGATTTATCTCCAGAATTTATTGTCATACCATTATTTGTAATTTTGGTTGTGTTTCCATTCTTATCCTTATATTCTGAACTAATTAAATCTTTAAGTTCCTTATTAAGTTCATAAGTAAAATCTTTTCCACTCTGAGTAATCTTTAAATTATCTCCAGCAATATATTTTACTGTATTATCTTTTGATACTTTTACAGACTGTTCTCCTGTTGCTTGCCCTGTTCCACTTTTACCTGCAATTACATTAAATCCAAATCCTGTTATTGCAGTATTTAAAGTATCATGCAACATCTTTAATTGATCTTCTGTTGCAGCTTGTCCACTTACATATTTATTTAAATCCCATGTCTTATTTGTTAAACTATTTATTGTTCCAGCAGTTCCTTTTACTTCTACCTTTCCTATAGTAACATTTCCAGTATTTCCATCTAATGATATTTTATTATCATTTTTACCTAAAGTTATCTTATCATTTAATTTAACATTGTATTTTTTATGCCCATCTTTAGCATCTATTTCTGATGTTAGTATAAGGTTACCATTAGTAGATTTATCTGCCTCTTCCTTATCATTTACAGTCATTGTTGTCTTAGCTGCTATTATAGCATCGTGTATATTATCTTTATTTGTATTACCAATATTTGTAATTGTAAGTTTTCCTGCATCATTACCACTTGTAGTAATACTTGCATTTCCTCCTAAAATTGTTTTAGTACTATCTGCTAAATTTCCTAAAACATTGTTAGTCATGTATAGTTGAGAACCATTAATAGCATCTGTTGAATCTTTTGATATCTTACCTGCTGCAACATTTTTAATTTGACGTTTA
The DNA here is from genome assembly GCF_001891165.1 of Streptobacillus ratti. Classification (NCBI taxonomy): domain Bacteria; kingdom Fusobacteriati; phylum Fusobacteriota; class Fusobacteriia; order Fusobacteriales; family Leptotrichiaceae; genus Streptobacillus; species Streptobacillus ratti. The sequence continues at coordinate 18,600 of NZ_LKKW01000027.1, forward strand.
ATTATTTTACCTGGAGTTGATTTATTAGTAGAAGGTATTTCTGTACCTACAGAAACAACATATCCCTCATCAGGATTACTACCTGCAAATCCTGAATAAGTAATTTTATTAACTGTTGCTTCAGTTTCCTTTGTAGCCTTACTGTCTGTTTTAGAACCTGATCCTATAGCAACTGAGCCTTTAAATGATGCCTCTGATTTTGCTCCTATTGAAACTGCATAATTTTCAGTTGCTTTAGCTGTAGCTCCTATAGCTGTAGAAACTTGACCTGAAGCCTCAGCTTGTGAACCAATTGCAGTTGCACTTGATTTTAAAGCCTTTGCATAATATCCTATAGCAACTGTTGAATGTGCTTTAGCACTAGTTACATAACCTATAGTAACTGCTCCAACTCCAGCAGCCTCTCCTCCTATTGCTATAGCTGATGATTGTTCTGCCTTTGATCTTGTTCCTATACTAATTGCATTAACTCCATCTGCTGTTGCATCAATACCAAATGCAAGACTGCTTTTACTTTCTTGTTTATCTACCATAGTTATATTTCTAGTATTTGTTTTTGCTCCACTACCAACTGCAATATCATCATTTTTAGTTGCCATAGCACCTTTCCCTATAGCGACTGAACGAAGTCCTGAAGCAGTAGTATCAACACCAAATGCTACACTACTTTCTCCCTTAGCATTCGCCTTATATCCAAATGCACTTGCCCCACTACCTTCTACTTTTGTATCAGATCCAACAGCTACACTATTTTTACCTGTTACATTTGAATTTGAACCTATTGCCACACTGTTTTCTTTTTCTGTTGTAGATTTATATCCTATAACTACAGATTCTTTAGATTTACTACTTGAATCTACTCCTACAACTATAGTTTTTTCTCCATCAGCTTTTGATCTAATACCAAAAACTGCACTATCTTTTGTAGCTGTTACTTCTGTACCTTGAGCTATTCCATCAGTTGCTGGATTTGAAGCTGCTCTTCTACTTCTTTTAAGTTTAATGTTTTTACTGGGATTTTTAATTTCATCTACACTCTTTGATAATTTATATCCCATATCAGTATAAGATATGATAGAGATGAAAGCAAAAATAGCTACCAATTTCTTTTTCTTCATGTGCCTCCTTTATTCAGCGTTTAACCAACCTTTTCCTTTTTAAAGCCTACCATTTAATTTTTTTAATTTTTTCCTTGTTCTTATTTTTTACATTATTATACCCCCCCCCCCATGTATTTTGTCAATAGATTTTGTATAAAAATTTCACAATCCTAAATTCCAAAAGTAAATGTCCAAAAAAGTAATTGAAAAAAAATAGGATATACAGTACAATCATAAATGACCAAATCTATTGAAAGGAACTGTATACCCATGACTAATAATAACACATTTTTTAAAATTAATAAAGAAGAAAAATTTAA
>NZ_LKKW01000028.1 GCF_001891165.1 Streptobacillus ratti
CAATTAGAGTTTTGTAGATTTATCTTTTCAAAGTCCTTAAATTTATTCTTATCTTTTACTTCTCCACTTCCTATTAGTCTTAATGTATCATTGTCTCCTATACTACTATCTAATGTTCCGGTTACATTGTCCATTGATTTTATTGTAACTATTGTTTCGTTAATATTTTTTCTATGTAATATTAAATTTCCCTCTAATGTTCCATTTTGTAAATTTACTATTAAAGGAGGGTATTTTTTTACTTCTTCATCATCAAGTGAACTAATTTCTCTTAAAATATTAACATTTCCTTTAATTCTACCATTATTTTCTATTAATCCAGTAAAACTATCAATATAAGACTCATCTTCCATTTCTATATTACCAAAATTTTTAAAATTTATATTATAGGTTAAATAAGTAAATCCAAGTGCTTTAATTATACCAGTTTTTGTATTTAAAAAGTTTAAATATCTATTTCTATATTTACTACTTTCATCGCTAACTAAATCTAAAACATAAATATCAATTGTAGAAGCATTTATTGTTCCAGAATTTATAAAATCTGCTCTTTTATCAGAATATATAATAATTTGTCTTTGAAAATTTTTATCATAATCTATTTTACCCTCATTCTTAAAGTTTAAATTTTGAAAAGATTTAAGTGTCATATTATTATTATACAATAACCCTTTTTTCCTATTTATGAAACTTATATCTTTAAGAGATGTACTATCTATCCCACTATTATATATTGTCCCCTCATTATCTAAAACGGATAATTCTTTAGAAAAACTCTCTAATAAAATATTTTTTAATATCGCATTTTTTGAATTTTTAATATATTGATATTTTGAACGCAATGTAATAGAATTATTATAGCCTATATTATTTGTATTTTCAATTTTCTTATTATTCACTATATACATTAAATTCATATCTTCTATAATTACACCATGATTATCTTTATCCCATTCAACAATTTCTTCATTAAATAAAAAATTAGCGTTATTTATAAGTTTTAAACTATTTTGTTTTTTACCTTTTTTTAAATCAATTTTAAGTTTTTTAGAAAGTGTAAAATCTTTATTTAATTCTGCACTTATATTCTCCTCATTTTCTATACGAACCTCATCTGGGTCTTTAAGTGTTTTATCATACTTAATTTCTTTTTCAATATCATGTATTTTTTTAATATCTTCATTTATTCTATCATCAATTGTTTCAGCATTAGCCAAAATCGACATAAAAAAAATGATACTCCTAACATACCAATTTTTACTCACAACTTTCTCCTTTTTTTCCTTTTTTAATAACTCTAAACATTATACCCCCCCCCCACGATATTTTGTCAATAGCTTTATGTGAAATTTTATTACAAATATTTAATTGATTTAAAAATATATGATATTATGTGCTTTTTTTACCTTAATTTCCATATTATGATATAGATTTTTTTAAATATAAAAAAAGACCTCTAATCTTTATTCAAGATAGAGGTACATTTTAAATTATCCTAATCTTTGTCTAGCATCACTAGCTCTCTTTAATGCTTCTCCTATATAGTTAATACATAACATTATTACTAATATTAATAATGATGCTGGCATCCATACCCACCATTTATCAGAAAGCACTTCTGGTGCTGTTGCATAACTTATTAAAATTCCTAAAGACGGAACTTGAGGTGGTAATCCATATCCTAAAAATGTTAATCCAGTTTCTATACCTAAATTACCTGCAAATCCTAAAGTTAATCCAACTATAATTAATGATGAAATATTAGGAAGTAATTCTCTAAATATTATTTTAATATCACTAGTTCCCATAGTTTTTGAGGCATTGATATAATCTCTTCTTACTTCTGATAATACCTTACCACGAATTAGTCTTGCATTTCCTGTCCAATAGAAAATAGACATTATCATTATAAACGTAACAACATTATATCTTGGCACTATAGTAACAAATACTATTATTATTAATGTAGTTGGTAAAATGCTTATAAAATCTATAATTCTCATTGAAAGATTTTCTATCCAACCACCATAATATGCAATAATTACTCCAACAACTATACCTATAAATGAAGTAATAATAGTAACTGAAAATCCTATTACTATAGAATTTCTAGCTCCAATAATCAACTGACCAAGTATACTACGTCCCCCATAGTCAGCTCCTAACCAATATCCCTCAAGTGGTGCTGCATATTTATCTAATAATCTAACTTTCATTACATCTTCTACATCTAGTAAAAATGTTGCTGAAAAGAATATTACTATAATTAATATTGATAATAAAGTTAGAGAAAATAGAGCAACTTTATCTTTTTGAAATTCTCTTTTAATTACGTTAAATCCTGAAGGTACTTCATTTTTTAAACTATCTTCCATAAATTCATCTTTTTCTAAATTTTCATTTGTATTCATTTTCTCCTCCTTTACTCTATTCTTATTCTCGGATCTACTATCATTAATAAAATATCAGATAATAATGACCCTAATAAACTTAAAAATCCATAGAATAATATTAATGTTGTAATAACAGAATAATCTCTTGATGATATTGAAGAAATAAATAATTGTCCCATACCAGGATAATTAAATATTGTTTCTATAAATATAGACCCTCCAAATAATCCTGTAATTGTATACCCTAAAAATGCTGCAATAGGTAAAACAGAGTTTCTAAAAATATGTCTTGAATAAACTACTGATTCTGGTACACCTTTTGCTTTTGCTGTTTTAACATAATCTAATGATTTAGAATCTATAATTTCACTTCTTAAATATCTAATTGTACTTGTAGTTGCAAGCAGTGCATATGTTATTGCTGGCAGTATCAAGTGATATATTTTATTAATTACATAATCTAAACTACCTGGAACATAACCTAAGTCAACTGAACCACCAGTTGGGAATATTCTTAATTTATATCCAAATATAAATACCATTAATAATGATAAAATAAATGTAGGCATTGCATAGCTTATAAAATTATAAATCGTAACAATTTTATCTAATTTTGAACCGTTATATCTTCCACTTAATATTCCTAATGGTAATGCTATAGAATACATTAATATAACAGATAATAATGATAAAAAGAATGTATTATATATTCTTTCACCTATAATTCTTGTAACTGGTAATTTATATGTATAACTTATACCAAAATTACCGTTAAAAGCTCTACTCATCCAATTAATATATTGAGTATATAAAGGGTCATATAATCCTGCTTCTCTTCTTAATTTTTCAATAGCTTCAGGTGGTGTTGTTGGTGAAATTAATCCAGTAAATGGATCACCAGGCATTAATTTAGCAACAATAAACACTATTAAACTTAAGATAAATAATTGAGGAATCATTGCTAAAACTCTTCTTAAAACCGTTTTCCACATACTTATTTACCTCCTTTATTTAAAGCTACATAATGTTCAGAAGAAGCATCTAATAATTGTAAATCAAATACTTTTCCTTTTTTATCATAATATACATTTTCTAGTTCTTTATATTCTTTATCAATCTTTATTCTAAAATCTCTTTTTTCATCTCTAACAAGAGGATTAACATCAGGTATAGCAGCTATTAATCTCTTAGTATAAATATGTTTTGGATCAGAGTAAATTATATTCTTATTTCCTGTTTCAACAAATCTTCCCTTATACATTATAGATATATGATCACACATATGTTTTACTACACCTAAATCATGTGATATGAAAATGTAGCTTAAACCTAAATATTTTTGTATTTTTTTCATATAATTTAAAACTTGTGCTTGAACAGATAAATCAAGTGCTGATACTGGTTCATCTGCAATTATTAATTTAGGGTTAGTTGCTATCGCTCTTGCAACTCCTAATCTTTGTCTTTGACCACCACTAAATTCATGTGGATATTTAACTATATTATCTTCTGTCATTCCTACTATTTCTAATAATTCAATTACTCTTTTTCTTTCTTGTTCTGGAGTAAAATTTTCAAAATTCTTTAATGGTTCTGATAATAAATCAATAACTCTCTTTTTAGGATTTAAAGACGACATAGAATCTTGGAATATCATTTGTACATTTTTTCTATACATTGATCTTCTTTTAACTCTATTTAAGTTTATTTCTTCTCCCTCGTAAAATAATTTACCCTCAGTAATTTTTTCTAACCCAATAATTGATTTACCTATAGTTGACTTTCCAGAACCTGATTCACCTACTAATCCATAAGTTTTTCCTTTTTCTATTTCCATGCTAACACCATCAACGGCTCTAACATAATCTTTAATAGTATTGAAAAACCCTCCTCTGATTGGATAATGAACCTTAAGTCCCTCTAATTTTATTAATTTGTTCACTACTTCTCACCTTCTTTTGCAAAATAGAAGTTTTTATAACAAGTACATCTAACAAAATGTCCTTTTTCAACTTCATGTAAAGTTGGCATATCTTCATGCTCATCATTATTAATCCAAGGTATTCTATGTCTAAATCTACACCCTTGTCTTGGTAGATTTTTTAAAGATGGAACTGTACCATGTATTACATGTAAATCATCTTCTGAATTTGAATCCATTTGTGGTATTGAACTAAGTAATGATTTAGTATATGGATGTTGTGGATTTTTAAATAAATCATATACTGTAGCTATTTCAACTATCTCTCCTGCATACATTACAGCTACTCTATCAGCCATTTCTGCTACAACTCCTAAATCATGTGTTATTAATATAATACCTGCACCAATCTCAGATTGTAATTCACGAAGTAAATCTAATATTTGAGCTTGTATAGTAACATCAAGTGCAGTTGTTGGTTCATCTGCAATTAAAATATCAGGTTTACATGAAAGTGCTATAGCAATTATTATTCTTTGTCTCATACCCCCTGATAATTCATGAGGAAATTGCTTCATAACTCTTTCTGGATTACTAATTCCAACTTTTGCGATTAATTCCTTTACTCTATTTTTTCTTTCTTCTGGTGTTAAAGTTGTATGATATTTTAATCCTTCTTCTATCTGATCTCCTATTTTCATCAATGGATTTAATGCAGATAAAGGATCTTGGAATATCATTCCAATCTTTGCTCCTCTTATATTATTAAAATCTTTTTCTGTAAAATCAACTAAATTGCTTCCTTCAAAATTAATTTCTCCAGAAACTTTTGTATATATAGGGTTATGTAATCCCATTATTGATGTTGCAAGTGTTGATTTACCACATCCTGATTCACCAACTATGGCTAATACTTCATTTTTTTTCAAATCAAAACTAACGCCATCAACAGCATTATAATATGAATCTTTTATACGAAAACTTGTAATTAAATCTTTTACTTCTAATAGTATTTCATCTTGTTGTTTATCTCCCATATTTATCTACTCCTTTCACTTTTATATTAATAACTTAGTTTATATTTTACTACATTTTTAAATTTTTTTCCATATATTAACTATATAAATTATATATACAACTATATATTTTATTTATCTTTGCAATTTTCACATAAACCTTTAATATAAAACATTACTTCATCTATGGAAATATTACCTAATTTTTCTAAATCTTTTTTATAATAATCTATTTTAAAATCAATCATTTTATTACATTTTAAACACTTAAAATGTCCATGTGGATAATTTTCTACATCATATCTTATTTCATTTCCCTCTATTACAATAGCATTTGCAATCTTATTTTCTACAAAAAGATTTAAAGTATTATATACTGTTGTTTTTGACAATGTAGGTAATTCTGGCAATAAATCTTTATATATTTTATCCGCAGTTGGGTGTACATGATTTGAATTAAGATAATCAAATATTTTAATTCTATGTATCGAGGGTTTAATTCCTTTTTCTTTCAAATATTTTTCTATTTTTTGCATCTCTACCGCCTTACTTTATTATTTTACATTACCTCAAACTTTTCTTTTATTATAGTAAATTTATTCCATTTTTTAAACATTCTTCTTCTATTTCTTTAGTCCATATAGATGCTTGAACTTCTCCTATATGTGCTTTTTGTAATAAAAACATACAAATTCTTGATTGACCTAGTCCTCCACCTATTGTTAAAGGTAATTGATTATTTAATAACATTCTATGGTAATCTAAATTTTCTTTATCTTGATTACCTGAAAGTTTTAATTGTTTTTTTAATGTTTCCTTATCTACTCTAATTCCCATAGATGATAATTCAAAGGCAGATTTTAAAATATCATTCCATACTAATATATCTCCATTTAATTCCCAATCATCGTAATCTGGAGCTCTTCCATCATGTTTTTCTCCACTATTTAATGTCTTTCCTATTTGCATTAAAAATACTGCCTTATGTTTTTTAGTAATTTCATTTTCTCTTTCTTTTGAACTTAAATTTGGATACATATCTTCAAGTTCTTGAGAAGTTAAGAAATAAATATCATTAGGAAGTAATTGTTTTAAATCATGATATTTCATATTAACATATGATTCTGTAGCTAAAAATACTTTATAAATCTTAGTTACTACTTCTTTTAAAAATTCTATTCCTCTATCTCTAGTTTCTTTTGAAATAACTAACTCCCAATCCCATTGGTCTACATATATAGAATGAGTATTATCTAAATCTTCATCACGTCTAATAGCATTCATATCTGTATAGATACCATAATTTTCCTTAATTCCATATCTTTTTAAAGCCATTCTTTTCCATTTTGCAAGAGAATGTATAATTTCTATTGTATTATTTGGTTCTTCTTTCATATCAAATGATACTGGTCTTTCAATTCCACTTAAATCATCATTTAATCCTGTAGATTTTACGACAAATAAAGGAGCAGAAATTCTTGTTAAATTTAGGGCATCTGCTAAACCTCTTTCAAAAAAATCTTTTATTTCTTTAATTGCAATCTCTGTTTGCATAATATCTAAACTAGTTTTATATCCATTTGGTATTAATAAATTCATGTATCAACCTTTCAATTCACTTAATTTTAAAAATTCTTCTTCTGTTATAACTTTAATCCCTAATTTTTCTGCTTTTTCTAATTTGGAACCAGCTTTTTCTCCTATTATTAAATAATCTAAATTTTTACTTACACTTGATAAATAAATACCACCGTTTTTCTCAATAATCTCTTTAATTTCTTCACGTTTGTAATTTATAAATTTACCAGTAGCTAAAAACTTTTTATTAGTTATAAAATTATTATTTAATATTTGTTCTTTTTCAAAACTTAGGTTAAAGCCTATATTTTTAATTTCATTTATTAAAGATATATTTTCACTATCCTTAAAATAACTATATATAGATGAACTTACTTTATCTCCTATGCCCTCTATTAATACAAGTTCCTCTAAATTAGCATTAATAATATTTTCTATATTACCAAAATGTGATACAACTAATTTTGATGTAGTTTTACCAACATATTCTATACCTAAAGAATAAAATAGTTTATCAAAACTTATATGTTTAGCCTCTTCTATATTATTTAAAAGTTTTTCAATACTTTTAGCTCCCATTTTATCTAATTTTATTAATTCTTCTTTATAGTTTTCAAGTTTAAATATATCTGTAACAGATTTAATGTATCCTAAATCTACAAATCTATCAACTATTCTATTTCCTAAACCTTGAATGTTTAAAGCATCTCTACTTACAAAATATTCAATCTTTCTTTTTAATTTTTCTATACAATTAGGATTTTTACATTTAAGTGCTACTTGTCCTTCTTCCTTAATTACAACACTATTACAACTAGGACAGTTTTTTATAACTTCAATGTCTTTTTCAACACCAGTTCTTTTTTCTACTAATACCTTTACTACTTGTGGTATAATTTCAGCAGCCTTTTCAACTATTACAGTATCTCCAATTTTTAATCCTAACCTTTTTATTTCATCAATATTATGTAAAGATGCACGTCTTAAAACAGAACCAGATATATGTACTGGCTCTAATTCAGCAACAGGTGTAATTACCCCTGTTCTACCTACTTGAAAACTTATATCTAACATTTTGGTTTCTTTTTGTTCAGCCTTAAACTTATATGCAATTGCCCATCTTGGAGATTTTGCAGTATAACCTAGTAAATTATGTAAATAATATTCATTTACCTTAATTACTAAGCCATCTGTTTCATACTCTAATTTTTTTCTATTATTATCCCAATATTGAATTTCTTTTTCTAAATCTTCAATTTTACTACATTTAACAAATACTCCTGTAGTTTTAAATCCAAGTTTTTTAATATATTCTATAGACTCTAATTGTGTATTTAAACCATATTTTTCAGAATCAACTAAATAGTATAAATAACAATCAAGATTTCTATCTTTAACTATAGAATAATCAAGTTGTCTAATAGTTCCAGAAGCTACATTTCTTGGATTAGCAAAAACTGTTTCTCCATTTTCTTCTCTTTCCCTATTAATTCTTTCAAACTCTTTAAGAGGTAAAACTATTTCTCCTCTTACTTCTAAATCAATTTCATCTTTTAATATTTTAGGAATACTTGATATTTGTATTACATTTTCAGTAACATCTTCTCCTACACTACCATCTCCACGAGTAATTGCTTGTATTAATCTACCTTTTTCATAAATTAAACTAATACTCAATCCATCTAGTTTTAATTCTAAAATGTACTCAACATTACTACCAACTTCTTTTTTCACCCTCTGATCAAAAGCTTTTAAATCTTCCATAGAATATGTATTAGCAAGACTTAACATAGATTTTTTATGTCTTACCTTTTTGAATTTATCACTAGATTTTCCCCCTATAATTTCTGTTGGGGAATTTTCTAGTTTTAATTCAGGAAATTCTTTTTCTAACAATTCTACTTTTTTTAATAATTCATCATATTCTTGATCTGAAATCAAACTTTCATCTAGGTTATAGTAATGATGATTGAATATTTGTATATCTTTTATTAATTTTTCATATTCTTTCTTTTTTTCTTCTTTGTTATCGAGATTAAAAAGTAACATATTTCTCCTATTTAATTCCACTATAATTTGGTGCTTCTTTTGTTACTATAACATCATGTGGATGTGATTCTTTTAATCCTGCATTAGTAATTCTAACAAATTTCCCATTAATTTTTAATTCTTCTATAGTAGGTGTTCCACAATATCCCATACCTGAACGTAATCCTCCACATAATTGGAATAAAACATCTTTTAATTTACCTTTTAAAGGAACCATAGATTCTATTCCCTCAGGTACTAATTTATCAGTAGCAGATTCAAGTTGGAAATATCTATCCTTACTTCCTCTTTTCATAGCTATTAATGAACCCATACCTACATAACTCTTATATGCTCTACCATTATATAGTATTTCTTCTCCTGGTGATTCATGTGTTCCAGCAAGTAATCCACCTAACATTACACAATCAGCTCCTGCTGCTATAGCCTTAACTATATCTCCAGAAAGTTTTATTCCACCATCTGCAATTACTCCTATTCCTTTTTCATTACAATATTCTGCAACTTCCATTACAGCAGATAATTGTGGCATACCAACACCTGATACAACACGAGTTGTACAAATAGAACCTGGACCTACTCCAACTTTTACAGCATCTACTCCAGCTTCTACTAAATCTATTGCTGCTTGTTTTGTAACTATATTTCCACCTATTAAATTTAAATTTGGAAATTCTCTTCTAATTTCTTTTATTTTTTCAATTACACCTCTTGAATGCCCATGAGCAGAATCAACAGTAATTACATCTACTCCTGCATCTACTAAAGCCTTAACTCTTCTTAGAGTATCTGCTCCTATTCCTACTGCTGCACCAACTCTTAATCTTCCTTTTTCATCTTTACAAGCATTAGGATAATTTGCAACATTATCTATATCTTTAATAGTAATTAATCCTTTTAATTTACCATTTTCAACTATAGGTAATTTTTCTATTCTATGTTCTAATAAGATTTGTTTAGCCTCTTCAAAAGTTGTTCCAACTTTAGCTGTAATTAAATTTTCTTTTGTCATAACATCTACAACTTTAGCACTTAAGTCTTCTCTATATTTTAAATCTCTATTTGTTATTATTCCTAATAATTCATTTTCACTATTTATAACTGGCAATCCAGATATCTTATATTTTTTCATTATATCATAAGCTTCTTGTAAATCAGAACCAATATTTAAAGTAATAGGATTTGTTATCATACCACTTTCAAATATTTTAACTTTACCTACTTCATCAGCTTGTCTTTCTATAGTCATATTTTTATGAATAAATCCTATTCCACCTTCTCTTGCTATAGCTATTGCAAGTTCTGCCTCAGTAACTGTATCCATTGCCGCACTAATAATTGGTACATTCAATGATAATCTTTTAGTTAATTTAGTTTTCAATTCTACCTCACTTGGTATTACATTTGAACTTTGAGGTACTAATAACACATCGTCAAAAGTTAATCCCTCTAATAAAATTTTATTCATTTTTACTCTCCCAACCAATTTATATATTTTTTAGTTTTTTCAAAAGATTTACCTAACATAAAGTCATTCTGATTTTTTAAATTTCCACAAATAGCAGGATGATTATGTTTAATTATTTCTCCATTTAAAATATGTTTTTCCATAATAGCTGCATCATTTCCCCATAAAAGATATGTTATATTAATATTCTTTTTACTAATATATTCAACTAAATCATTAATTATACTCTCCCAGAATTTATGATGAGCCCCTGCTTTATCAACAATTGTAGTCAACGAAGAATTTAACAATAATACACCTTGTTTTTGCCAATTTTCAAATATCATATTAGGAACTAAAATATTAAATTCTTTTTTTAATATCTTATTTCTTATTTCTGATATATCAGCCATATTACCTGTATATGTTTTATATATTAACTTCAAAATATTTTTTAATGATGTATTTACTTTTTCATCCATCCAACTTTCACTATTTACTTCAAAGGCAAGTCCAGTTGCCACACCTTTTTGAAAATATGGATCTTTACCCATAATACATACCTTTATATCAGAAATATTTTGGTTAAATGCCTTAAATATTTTTTCAGAACTAGGGGTATATTCTATATTATCTGCTTCTAAATTATCTATAAATCCTTTAATTTTAACTACCCTATCTATATTAAAAAATTCTTTATAGCTTTCATGTATATTATATTTTTGCATAAAATCATTTACTATATTATCAAATGCACTTTCATTATTTATTATATCAAATACTTTCATTCTATTATTAAATGATAAAATATATATTTTTGAATTAAAGATTTTTATTTTCTTTATTTCATCTTGAAAAATCTTAACTTTATTAACTACATTTAACTCTAAATCTGTAACTATTAATTCTCCATTAATATTACCAAAATAGTAAAAGTTTTTATCATTTTCTATATACGTTATCTTATAATTTGACAACTTAAATGAATATTTAATTTGTGATTCTAATATATCCCATACTTCAATATATCCCTCATCCGTTGAAGATAAATAATTAAGACCAACAATTTTAGAATAAATATGGTTTGTAGTTGAAGTAATTTCAAATATTTTTTTCAAATGTTGTAAAGAAAATAGTAAAACATTAACAGTGCTTTCATACATTTTTCTATGTTTTATCAATATATTTTCATCACTTATATATACTTTAAATCTTCCCTCTCCTAATTCAGTTAACGGAAATACCTTAAGGTTTTCTAAATTCATGTCATTTATATACAAAATTCCATTTGAAATATATGCTAACTTTCCTGTTTTACTTACTATTATATTTTCAACATTATTTAGAGGCAAAGTTATTTCTTCTACAATTTTTTTTCTTTTTCCATCTACTTTATACACCTTATCATTAGAACATATTACATAAAAATCATTGCTTTGAAAAAGTTGATTTTCATATTTAATAAATCTAATACTTAAAGATTCTTTCATTTTACCTTTTATACTTTTTATTTTTTTCATATTATTTAAAAAGTTTAAAGAATCTCCAGTTGTAATCAATGTATGATTTAATGGATCTAGTGCAAAATCTGATATACTAAAATTAAAATTAAAACTATCTTTTAATATAAGTTCCATGATTATTACCTCTTCTATACTCTAACTACTGTAACTATAACTGTTGGTACTTTACCTATATTATCATTAAAGAAACTATTTAAAGTATTTGTTATTGCTGTCTTTATTTTCTCTATATCTTGTTCTTGTTTTTGTTCTAAAAATGCAAGTTTTGATTTAACAACTTCTTTCATACTTTCAGTGATTTGTGATGTAATATCATCTTTTTTATATAAAAATCCTTTACTAAATATTATCGGATCTCCTATGAATTTTAATTCAGAATTTTGAGCTACAGATATAGCTAAAACTCCATTATCAGCTAATATTTGTCTTTCTTTTAGTATATGTTCTCTTACATTACCTACACTATCTCCATAAATATATACTGCACCACTTGGTACTTTGCCTACTACCTTAAAACTATTAGGTGTCAATTCAAGCTTAAACCCATTTTCTGCAAGTATAATATTTTCTTCTGACATACCTACTTCCATAGCAAGTTCTTTATGTTTTTTAAGCATTACATATTCTCCATGAACTGGCATGAAATACTTAGGTTTAATTAAATTTATCATTAGTTTTTGTTCTTCTTGACAACCATGTCCTGAAACATGTATTCCCATAACCTTTTCAAATATTACAGAAGCCTCTTTTTTAAGTAACTGATTAATATTCTTATAAGCTGCTTTTTCATTACCGGGTATAGGTGAACCTGAAATAATTACTCTATCATTTGCTCTAAGAGATATTGATTTATGAGTACCATTTGCTATTCTTGAAAGAACAGATAATGGCTCTCCTTGAGTTCCTGTACATATTATCATAACCTTATTCTCTGGCATTTTTTCAGCTTGTTCTAAAGTAATTATCATATTTTTTGGTATTTTTAAATATCCAAGTTTTGAACATATTTCAAATATCTTAAGCATACTTCTACCGTCTATAGCTACTTTTCTACCATATTTTTGTGCTATAAGTATAATTTGTTGTATTCTATGTACATGTGAGGCAAATGATGCAAGTATTACTCTACCTGTAGCCTTAGAAACTTCTGCATCTATACTTCTTCCTACTGTTGATTCAGACGGAGTTGAACCAGGAACTTGAGCATTAGTACTATCAGATAATAATAAATCTACTCCCTCTTCTCCTATACTTGCAAGTCTTCCAAAATCAAATTTTTCATCATTAACAGGAGTTAAATCAACTTTAAAATCTCCTGTATGTAATATAGTACTTGTAGGTGTTTTAACTCTAATTGCATAACAATCAGGAATTGAATGTGTTACACTTACAAATTCAATAGTAAAATATTTTCCAATTTTAACTTCATTTCTATTAGATATATATACACATTTTGGTTTTTTTACAGTAACTTTTTCAAATTTAGCTAATGCTAATTCTAAACTTAATTTTCCACCATACATAGGTATACCAGAACCTAATTTTTGATAAAAATAAGGTACAGCACCTATATGATCTTCATGTCCATGAGTAATTAGTAATGCTTTAACTTTAGATAAGTTTGATGATAAATATTCAAAACTAGGTATAATTAAATCTACTCCTAAATGTTCATCTTCTGGAAAAGTTAATCCAGCATCAATAACTATCATCTCATCTCTATACTGAATTACCGTCATGTTCTTACCAATTTCCTCTATACCCCCTAGCGGAATTATATATGTCTTATCAGTAGTTATATCACCATTTTCCTCTACTACCTTTATTTTTGGTTCTCTTTTTCTATTTCTTTCAACTTTTTTTACTAAAGGTTTTTCTTTAGTTACAACTTTTTCTTTAGTTGCGATTTTTTCTTCTTCAAATAATTGCTTAACAGCCTTTATTTTATCGCCTATTTCCTTTTTCTTTCTCGAAAAAGTTTTTTCATTTTTCTCCATTTATTCCCCTTTCTATAGTTTAATTTTTCCATCCAAATACATTAATAATACAGATATATCAGCAGGTGTTACTCCTGCAATACGTGATGCTTGTCCAACTGTATGAGGTTTTCTCTCATTTAATTTTTGTTTAGCTTCTCCAGTTATTCCTTTAATTTCTAAAAAGTTTAATTCAGACGGTATTATTTTTTCTTCTAATTTTCTTTGTTTTTCTATCATTGCATTTGCTTTATCAATATATCCCTCATATTTAATTTGTACTTCAATTTGATACTCTGTTTCTTCATCAAAATGTATATTTTCCATTTCTATATCTTCAGATATATATTTAATATCATCATATGTAAAACTAGGTCTACGTAATAATTCTTTTAATGTTGTTCCACTTTTCAAAGTTTCATTATTTTTTTCTAAAACTTCAACTAATTTTTTATTACTTACTCCAAGTTTAGTATTCTCAAGTATTTTTATAGCTTTTTCTACATTATTAAGTTTTTCTAAAACTTTAGAATATGTTTCATCATCAACTAAACCAATTTTATGAGCTATATGTGATAATCTTAAATCAGCATTATCTTCTCTAAGTATTAACCTATATTCAGATCTTGCAGTAAACATTCTATATGGTTCTTCAATTTCCTTAGTAATTAAATCATCTATTAATGTTGCAATATATGAATTATTTCTTTCAAGTAATAATGGTTCTTCTCCTTTAATTGCTAAGCTTGCATTTATACCTGCAATTAATCCTTGAACGGCTGCTTCTTCATATCCACTAGTACCATTTATTTGACCAGCTAGATATAGCCCTCTAACTTTTTTAGTTTCAAGTGTATATTCAAGTTCATTAGGATTTACAAAATCATATTCTACTGCATATCCATATCTCATAATTCTTGCATTTTCAAGTCCCTCAATCTGTCTTACCATTTTTTGTTGTAAATCAGCTGGATATGATGTAGATAATCCTGAAATATATACTTCATTTGTATCAAATCCCTCTGGTTCTAAGAATAAATGATGAGAGTCTTTATCATTAAATTTAACAACTTTATCTTCAATAGATGGACAATATCTTGGACCAACAGAATCTTTTATTGTACCATTAAACAAAGGAGATCTATTTAAATTATCTCTAATTATTTGATGTAGATTTAAGTTTGTTCTTGTAATGTAGCATGAAAGTTGCTTAGTATTTTTAATAACTTCATCTGATGTAGAATTTGAAAATTTAATAACCTTAGAAGTTTCTCCTGGTTGTTCTTCTAATACATCAAAATTAATTGTTCTAGCATCTATTCTAGGTGAAGTTCCTGTTTTAAATCTTCTAATATTTAATCCCATATCAATTAAAGAACTTGTTAAATCTTTAGCTGATAATTCACCCATTCTTCCACCTTCAATTATTTTATCTCCAACATAAAGAAGTCCATTTAAAAAAGTTCCAGAACATATTATTACACTTTTTGCTAAAAATTCTAATCCATTTTTAGTTTTTATACCTCTAACTACAAAATCTTTAACACTGTCTTTTTCATATATTAATTCTGTAACTATATCTTGAATAACATCAAGATTTTCTTGATTTTCAACTATTTTTTTCATATTTCTAGCATAGATTTTTCTATCAGCTTGTGATCTTAAAGATCTTACTGCTGGTCCTTTTTTAGTATTTAATATTCTAATTTGAACAAAAGATTTATCTATAGTTTTTGACATTTGCCCACCTAAAGCATCTAATTCTTTAACTAAATGAGATTTAGCTGGACCACCTAAAGATGGATTACAAGACATAACTCCTATATTATCTAAAGTAATTGTGAACATAGCTGTTTTTAGTCCAAGTCTAGCACTTGCTAGTGCAGATTCTATACCTGCATGTCCTGCACCTATAACTAACACATCGTATTTATTATCCATATTCTCCCCTATTTTATTATTTTATCTATCATCTCTGTTTTAAGCAATAGTATTAAAGTTTCTTCTTTTTTTAATACATCATTAGGATCTGGTGTAACATTCATAGCTCCATTTTCATATTTAACTGCTATAACGTTAGCCTCATATTTAGTTCTTAAATCAAGGTCTTTTAAAGTTTTACCAACAAATTCCTCTGGCATAATTAACTCAAATACTGAATATTCTTCAGAGAATCTAAAATGCTCTACTACTGTAGGTCTAAGAGATGCAAGAGCAATTTTTTCTCCCATAGATTCTTCTGGGTAAACAACCATATCTGCACCTATTTTTTTAAGCACCTTACCTTGAGTATGTGAAACTGCCTTGCATATTATTTTCTTTATACCAAGTTCTTTTAAATGTAAAGTAACCAATATACTTGATTGTATATTACTTCCTATACAAACAAAGGCAACTTCAAAATCATCTTTTATTACATTTTTTAAAGTTGTTTCTTCTGTTGCATCTAAAATTATCGCTTCATCTACTATTTCTTCATCTAATGCTTGTCTAACTAATTCTTCTGATGAATCAAGAGCTAATACTGTATTTCCACTTTTATACAAAGTTTTTGCTACTGATTTTCCAAATTCTCCTAATCCAATTACTAAAAAATTTTTCATAATTCTCCTAACCAATTAATATATTTCCCTCTGGATACACATATTTACCTTTTTCTGCACTTCTTGATAATGCTAATACTGCTGTTAATAATCCAACTCTACCTAAAAACATTGTAATTATTATTAATATTTTAGAATATACTGTAAGTGATGATGTAATTCCCATACTTAACCCAACAGTTCCCATTGCAGAAATTAATTCAAATAAAACCTTAACTATATCTTTATCACTTTCAAAAAGACTCATTAATAAGAAGATTACAAATAAATATGACAATGCTATAAACAACAATGCTACTGCCTTATTAAATGCCTTAAATGAAATTCTTCTTCTTGAAAACACAATTTCTTCCCTACTTTTAAGAGAAGCCTTTATACCTAAAAATATTATTCCAACTGTATTTGTTTTTATTCCACCACCTGTTGACCCAGAAGATGCTCCAATAAACATTAATATACATGAAATTAATACTGTAGGTATTCTTAAATCACTTAAATTTACTGTATTAAATCCAGCAGTTCTTAAACTTACAGATTGGAAAAAACTAGCTAATATTTTCTTTAAAACTGACATTTCTCCTATACTACTACTATTAGTATATTCAAAAATTAAAAATAGGAACATTCCTATGAATAATAAAGAAACTGTAATATATAGAGAAAATTTAGTATTAATAGTAAGTCTTCTCCCTCTTCCTTGAATATATTCATATATATCTATAATAGCTGCAAACCCTACTCCCCCTGTGAATATTAAAAAAGCAATGATAATATTTACATAAACATTATCAACAAAACTTTCTAAATTATTTGAATACAACGAAAAACCTGCATTACAAAATGCAGAAATAGAATGAAAAATCGAATAAAAAATAGCTTTACCCACACTATATTTTTTCAAAAAATCTGATAAAAGAAAAATCGCACCTAATAGTTCTATCCCAAATACAACCATAGCTACTTTCTTAATGTATAAATAAATATCAAATTTATCCTCAAAATTTAAATCTTCCTTTACAATTTTTTTTGTATAATATCCAATTTTTTTTGATACTAATAATACTATTAAAGATGAAAAAGTAAGTATACCAAGTCCACCTAATTGTATTAATATTAATATTATAACATTACCAAATGCACTAAATGTTTTACTTACATCTAATACAGTTAATCCCGTTACTGTTACAGCAGAAGTAGCAGTAAATAAGGCTTCAAAAAATGAAATTTCAACTCCATTTTGTAAGCTAATACTTAATGTTAATATACTTGCTCCAATAACTATTATAGAGATAAATGAAATTAATATCAAAATATATGGTGATGTTTTTTTTTCCATTTTACACTCCATTTTTTAATAAGGACAATCTAAAGAAGATTGTCCTTATTCATATTATATTTCTAACAAATGTTTTGTTACATACTCAGTTGCTGAAATAAAGTTTAATTTTTCTTTTACTTCATCATAGCTAACTTTTTTATACGGTATATCTTCTGTTTTTTGAATAATTACAAATGAATCTTCTAATGAAATTTCTATAAAATCTCCTACTTTTGCAGTAAATAATTTAGAATTTACAGTTTTATCATAACCAACTACAGGTAACTTATCATTTTCTTTAACTTTAGAAAAATGATCTTTTATACCATATTCATTGTATTTCCCTGTACTATCACTTGCTATATTTTCCCATGTTAATTTATTACTTGTTATTAATTCTTTAATTTCTAATACCTTATTTTTAGTTTCTTCTTTAGTTTTTTCTCCAGCTTCAACTTTTATTAAGATATGTTTTAAAGTTGCAATATCTTTATTATCTTTATCTTTTTCTTCAACTAAAATAATATGATATCCAAATTGTGTTTTAATTGGTCCAACTATACTTCCAGGTTCAGCTTTAGCAACAGCAGATTTAAATTCAGGAACAAAATTATTAATATTTGATTTTCCTAAATCTCCACCATTATTTGCACTTCCAGGATCTTGTGATAATTCTTTAGCTTTATCAGCAAAATTTTCTTTAGTTATATCTTTCATTAATTCCATAACCTTATTTTCTGTTTCTTTTGCATCATCATCACTAGGTATATATGCCTTACCAATTATTTCACCACTTACTGTGTGTTGAATGTCAAATGCACCTTGATATTTATTAAATATAGCTCTCATTTCTTCTTCACTTGCAACATATGAACCTATTAATTTAGATACATATTCTTCTGCAATATATTCTAATTGATATTTAGGTAATAAGTCTTTATTTAATGTTAATCCTGATTCAATAGCCTTATCTCTAATTCTAATCTTCTTATCTAAATCTGATTCAATTAATCCTTTTATCATTTCTTGGAAATCTTCTGTATATCCATTACCTTGTTTGAAAAATAGATTAACAACTTGAGATAATACATCCATATATGTAAACTTGTATTCTTCTTTTTCAAAAAATACTTCTTTTAATTTATTTACAACTGGTTCTATAGTTTTATCACTTATAGAAATTTTAGCATTATTCCATTTATTTTCCATTAATGATTTTTCATATATTTTTGCTTTTTCATTTAAAATCTCATCTTTAACTTCATCTTTCACTTCAGCAAATGATTTATCTTCATATTCTGAGAATTTTTTTTGATTAAATCTATCTTCTATTTCAGAATCAGTAATAGAAATTTTTTGTTTAATAATCTCTAATTTTTTATCATTTAATAAATACATTTTAATTGTTTCTCTTAAATTTTCTACAGTTTGACCCTGTGCATTTAATGCAGTAACTAGAGCTTTACTTCCACCTAATTCTTCTTCTAATTCTTTAAATTTTTGTTCTATTTCTTTTTTAGATACTCTAGCACCTAATTCATTTGTTAGAACTTTATTTAATGTTTCATACACTTGACCAGCTAAAACATAACCTTTTACTAATTCATCTGGCAGTGCTTGATATTTTTCTTTATCTAAATTTTTAGCTTTAATTATTTGTTCATTTAAGCTTTCTATTTGTTTTGAAAAATTATCATATTTCTTATCAAAATCTTCCTTATATATCTTTTCTCCATCTATTTTTAACATAACAGTTTTTTTCTCTATATTAGAAAAATATGTGTAAGCAGACATAAATACTGGAATTAGCATAGCAATTGCTATAAAGACCGTAATTATCTTCATTGGTCTTCCCATTTTTTTTAATGCCATTTGTGTTCCTCCTATTTAATTATATTATATGTAATTATATCATACTTTATCAGTTAAATTCAAGCATTCTAAGTAAAAACCAATTATTTTTACATTTTTTATATGATAGGGGGATATATTTTTATATAACAAAGAAAGATAATTTTTTCACAATAATAGTTATGTGTATAAAAAAAGACTACAACTCTGTTGTAGTCTTTAAATATATAATTACCAAGAATAATTAATGCCAAGACCAGCCTTACCAA
>NZ_LKKW01000029.1 GCF_001891165.1 Streptobacillus ratti
ATTTGCTATTAAGTTTGATATAATAAAATAAATATTTTAAGTGATACTTTAAAAAATGAAAGTATCATTTTTTTCATTTTTATGAAAGTATTTACATCTTGGTATTTAAAAAAAATCAAGGTATATTTATAATACAAGGAGATAACTATGATAAATGAAAGAGAAATAAGAATACTTGAAAGACTTTTAGAAGAAAATATTTTAAATCTTGAAAATATTTGTGAGTATTTTAGAGTATCTAAAAGAACTATACAGTATAATCTTAATAATATTAATTATTTTTTATCTAAAAAGGGATTTTCTAAAATTGGAATAAAAAATGGGAATATATTACTTAGTTCAAAACTTGAATTACAGAAATTTTTAGAGATTATTAAGGATAAAGAATATATAAATAGAGATGATAGAATTAGTTTAATATATCTTTATGCTTTATATAATAAAAAGGGATTAAATATTTCAAGTTTATCAAAAAAAATAGATATTTCAAGAAATACTCTTAAATTAGATATGAATTTACTTGATGGTGAAAAATTTGAATATATACATTCAAGAGGATATTTTTTAGATTGGAAAAATAGTAAAAAAATAGAATTTCTTGATGAAATATATGATAAAAAATTATTGCAGAAGTATATAAAAGAAGTTATAGATTTTGAAATAATGAAAAAAGTTGAAGATTTTTTTAAAAAGATTTCTGAAGATATAAAATTTAATATTAATGAGGAAGTATACCAAAAATTAATAATAACTATATATACCATGATAACATTCCCTGAAAAAAATAATGTTATTAATAAATTTATACTAGAGGAAGAAAGAAATAAGATAAGAGAAATATTTGTAGAATACTTTGGAGAACATGTAAGCTTTGAAAAAATATCTGAAATGCTTATAGGTCTATCTATTAATCCAAATCTTGAATCATGGTTAGATGAATCATTTTTAATAAAGAAGATGATAAAGAATGTAGGAGATAAAATAAGAATAGATCTTACAGAAGATAAGGTACTTTATGATTTCTTATTAAGTCATATAAAAGTATCAATATATAGATTAAAAAAAGGAATTAATTTAAAGAATTCTATTTATCAACAATTAGTTTTAAAAGATAATCCTTTACTTCCTATTATTAAAAATTATGTTACTGAAATGGAAGATATATTTGAAATTAAATTTACAGAAATTGAAATTTCACTTATAGCATATCATTTTAAAGCTTCTATAGAAAGAATGAAAACTTTTAATAGAAAAAAAGTCATATTAGTTTGTGGATTAGGTTATGGAACTTCAAGAATACTTGAATATAATTTAAAGGAAAAGTTTGATATAGATATAGTAGATGTGTTACCAGCGTATATGATAGATAAGATAAATTTTAATTTGGATTCAGTGGATTACATAATTTCAACCGTAGATTTAGAAAATTTTGATTTTATTAAAATTAATCCATTGCTTAAGAGCGAAGATTATGAAAAATTAGATAAATTAGATATAAAAAGAAGAAAAGATAAAGTTTTAGTAGATGAGTTATTAGATGAAATAGAAGAAAATGATATAAGTTTTGATAGAAATAAACTTAAAAATGCTTTTTTAAATAAATTTCCAAATATATTAATTGATAGTTTTAGAGGTGAGAGTGAATTAGTTAAAATTTTAAATAAGAATAGTGTGATATTTGAAAAAAGTGTTAATAGTTGGGAAGATGCTATTGAAATATTAGGAAATAATTTAGTTGCTAAATGTTCAGTAACTACTGAATATGTAAATGAAATGAAAAAAATGGTTAAAAAATTAGGACCATATGTTGTAATTGATAATGGTATAGCCTTACCACATGCAAAATAGGAAAATTCAGTAATAGAAACAGATGCAAGTTTATTAATTTTAGAAAATCCAGTAGATTTTGGTAAGGGGAAAAAAGCTAAAGTTCTATTATGTTTTTCAAGTAAAGATAATAAATCTCATTTAGGATTTTTAAGTGATTTCTATAAATTAATTTTAAATAAAGATTTTTTAGAAGATATAAGTAAGATAAAAACTTATGAAAAATTAATGTCATATTTTAGAGAAAAAATATGAGAAAGGGGAAAATATGTTATTTAATAGAAATAATGTAGCTATAGAAGAAAGAGTAGAAAATTGGGAAGAAGCAATAAAAATTGCTGCAATGCCTTTAGTAAAAAGTAAAAATATTAAAGAAGAATATATTTACAAAATGATAGAAGCAGTTAAAAAATTAGGTTTCTATATTGTAATTACTGATGATATAGTTATGCCACATGCAAGACCAGAAGATGGTGTATTAGAAACAGGAGTATCTTTTTTAAAGGTAAATGAAGCAGTAGAATTCGGTAATGATAAATTACATTTAATTTTTGTACTTGCAGCAAAGGATAAGAATACTCATATAGATATAATATCTGAATTACTTGAGATATTTCAAGATAATGATAAAATATCAAAACTTAAAGAAGCTAATAAGTTAGAAGAATTATTAGAAATAATTAATGGAGGTAGATAAATGAAAATTATGGCAGTTTGTGGTTCAGGACTTGGTTCAAGTTTTATGTTAGAAATGAACATAAAAAAGATTTTGGATAAAATTGGATTTGATGCCGAGGTAGAACATTCTGATTTAGCATCAGTTATGATTAATAGTGCTGACTTATTTGTTATGGGAAAAGATATTGCTGAAAGTTCATCATTACCACTTGATAAAGTTGTGATACTTGATAGTATAATATCTATTTCAGAATTAGAAGAAAAATTAATAGAAAAATTAAAATAAGATATTTTAGGAGGTAAATATGAAATCAATATTAAATTTTATTGTTGACATTTTAAAAACACCAGCGATATTAGTTGGACTTATAGCATTAATAGGATTATTGTTACAAAAGAAATCTATAACTGATGTTGTTAAAGGTACGATTAAAACTATTTTAGGTTTCTTAGTATTAGGAGCTGGAGCAAGCTTTTTAGTAGAACAATTAGGACCTATGACTTCAATGTTTGAAAAGGCATTTGCTATTCAGGGAGTTATTCCAAATAATGAGGCAATTATTTCAGTTGCATTAAAAGATTTTGGAACAACTACAGCTTTAATTATGGCTTTAGGTATGCTTGCTAATATTTTAATAGCACGTTTTACTAGGTTAAAATATATATTTTTAACAGGACATCATACTTTATACATGGCAGCCATGATAGCTATTATGTTACATATAGCTGGATTTAATGGAGCTTTATTAATAGTAGTAGGAGCTGTATTATTAGGTTTAACTATGGCAATATTCCCTGCACTTGCTCAGCCTTTTATGAAAGGTATTATTGGAGATGATTCGGTTGCATTTGGACATTTTTCAACTTTAGGATATATTTTATCAGGATATATAGGTAAATTAGTTGGTAAAGGTTCTAAGTCAACAGAAGAAATGAAATTACCTAAAAATTTATCATTTTTAAGAGATTCATCAATTTCTATTTCATTAACTATGATGATTATTTATGTAATTTTAGCAATATTTGCAGGTAAAGATTTTGTAACAACTAATCTTTCAGGTGGAGATAACTATATCATATATGCCTTACTTAAAGGTATAGGATTTGCAGGAGGAGTATATATTATCTTACAAGGTGTTAGATTAATATTAAATGAAATAATTCCAGCATTTAAAGGAATTTCTGAAAAATTAGTTCCTAATGCTAAACCAGCACTAGATTGTCCAATAGTATTTCCTTATGCACCAAATGCAGTATTAATAGGGTTTATCTTTTCATTTTTAGGAGGATTAGTAGGATTATTTATTTTAGGAATATTTAATGCAGTATTAATATTACCAGGAGTAGTACCTCATTTCTTCTGTGGAGCAACAGCAGGAGTATTTGGAAATTCAACAGGTGGAAGACGTGGAGCTATGATAGGAGCTTTTGCAAATGGATTATTATTAACATTCTTACCAGCTATATTATATCCATTATTAGGAAGTTTAGGATATGTAGGAACTACTTTTTCTGATGCTGACTTTGCGATACTTGGAATAATATTAGGGAATGCTTCAAAATTATTAAATCCTACAGTAATTACTATAATAATATCAGTAGTTGTATTAGCATTAATTATTCATAATATATTTGCTAGAGAAAATAAGGAATAAAAGGAAAAAAATTATGATTACTACAAAAGAATTTGCAAGAGAAATAAGAATAAATGTTTTAAAAATGTTAAATAATTTAGGATTTGGACATTATGGTGGTTCACTATCAGTTGTTGAAACACTTGCTGTGTTATATAATGATATAATGAAATATGATAACAAAAATCCTAACTGGGAAGAAAGAGATTATTTTGTACTTTCAAAAGGTCATGCAGGGCCTGCACTTTATTCAGCATTGGCACTTAAAGGATTTTTTGCAAAAGAAGAGTTATTAACATTAAATGTTAATGGAACTAAATTACCATCTCATCCAGATAGATTAAAAACTAGTGGAGTAGATATAACTACAGGATCTTTAGGTCAAGGGATATCTATAGCTACAGGTATAGCAAAAGCTTTAAAAATACAGAAAAAAGAAAATAGAGTATTTACAATAATTGGAGATGGTGAAGCACAAGAGGGACAAGTTTGGGAAGCTATGCAATTTATAGCACATCATAATCTAAATAACCTTATAGTCTTCATAGACTATAATAAGCAACAATTAGATGGATACCTAGAAGATATATGTAAACCATATTTGTTTGAAGAAAAAGTTAAATCATTTGGATTAGAGGCTTTAACTGTTAAGGGTGATGATATAGAAGCTATTAAAAAAGCTATACTTTCACAAGGAGAAAAACCTTTAGTAATAATACTTGATACTATAAAAGGTCAAGGAGTTAGATTTATTGAAACTTTTAAAGGAAATCATCATATAAGAGTTAATGAAGAAGTTAAAAAAGAATTAGAAAAAGCAATAAATGACTTGCAAAGTGAGGTGAAATAATGACACATGTATATAACGGAGAAGCTATGAAAGAAACAATAGAATTAAGAAAGGTTTGTATTGATAAATTTCATGAATTTTTACAAAAAGATAAAGATGTAGTGATTTTAGATGCAGATTTAATGGGTTCTTTAGGTACGGCTTCACTTCAAAAAGAATATAGTGATAGAATAATTAACTGTGGAATTATGGAAGCTCAAGAAATATCTTGTGCATCAGGTATGAAAAGAGCTGGATTAAAACCTTTTGTTCATACATTTACAGCATTTGCAAGTAGAAGATGTTTAGATCAAATTTTCATGTCTTCTCTTTACCAAGATAATCCAATAACAATTATAGCTTCTGATGCTGGAATACAAGCTGTTCATAATGGTGGAACACATATGTCATTTGAAGATATGGGATTAATAAGAGGACTTGCAGGAACTACAGTTATAGAACCTACAGATTCTACTGTACTTAAAGCAGTACTTGATGAAGTGTATAATAAAAATGACAAATTTTATTGGATAAGACTTACAAGAAAAAATGTATTTAAGGTATATGAAGAAGATGCTAAAATTGAAATAGGTAAAGCAAATTTAATTCAACATGGAAAAGATGTTACTATTATAGCTAATGGAATGATGGTTCATAATGCTAGAATTGCAGCTAAAAAATTGGAAGAAGAGGGAATAAATGTAACATTACTTGATATGTTTACATTAAAACCTATAGATAAAGATGCAATTATTAAATATTGTAAGGATACTAAACTTGTAGTAACTGCTGAAAATCATAGCATAACTAATGGACTTGGTTCAGCTGTTGCAGAAGTTCTTTCAGAAAACTGTCCAACTAAACTTGTTAGAGTAGGTGTTAAGGAAAGATACGGTCAAGTTGGAACTTTAGAATTTTTAGAAAAAGAATATGAATTAAGTGCAGATGATATTTATAGGGCAATAAAAGATAATTTATAATAAACAAATGGGTCTTCTATGATATAATAAAAATATTAAAGAAGACCTATTGTTATGTAAAAAAGTAATATAGAAATTAAGATTTTTATTTAAAATTTACCGTGTTGATTGTTTTTTAAAAAGAAATAAAGTATAATTTAATACAAGACTAATTAAGGAAATGTATAGGAGAAATGATGAGTAGCATAATAAAAATAGAACATCTATTTAAAAATTATGGAAATAAAGCAGTATTAAAGGATATAAATTTAGAAATAAATCAAGGAGAAATTTTATCTATACTAGGTAAAAATGGAGTTGGTAAGACAACTTTATTAAGCATAATTTTAAAAATGATAGAAGCTAGTAGTGGGAATATTAAATTTAGAAATGTGGATATAAGGGATATAAATAACAAAAAATATTATTCAGACATTAATATAGTTTTAGAAAATAGTCAAAATATTTATTACTATATGACAGGCCTTGAAAATATACTGTACTTTGGTTCTCTATATGGATATAGTAAAGAAAAGATTTTAAATAATGTAAATAATTGGATAGATTTATTTGATTTAAGAGATGATATAAATGAAAAACTATCAATTTATTCAAGAGGAATGATACAAAAATTAAGTATAATAATTGCCTTAATAAACAAGCCTAAATTGTTACTTTTAGATGAACCAACGCTAGGATTAGATGTTTATTCTAAAAGAAAAATGATGGATATGATAAAAATATTATCTGAAAAAGAAAATATAACTATAATATTAACAACTCATCAAATGGATATTGTTGAATATTTAGATAGTAAATTAATATTGTTAGATAAGGGTGAGGTTGTTTATGTAGGAAGAATAGATGATTTAAAAACAAAATATACTACTAAACAATATATAGTAAAATATAGTATAGATGATATAACATATGAAGAAAAAATTTTAAAAGAAAATTTTGAAGAAATATATATGTATTTAAAATCAAAAAAAGTTGATGAAATATATGAAATTAAAAAGTATGAAAAAAGTTTAGAAGAATTAATTTTAGAAATGGAGTAAGAATGTATAATATTTTTTTAGGAGAAATTAAAAGGTATTTTTTAGAAATAAAGACCTATTACCCAGATTATATAGTAAGTTTGGTTATAAGTTTAATACTATACTTAATATTATTTGGATTTGAAACAGAAAATACTAAATATATAGGTTATATATACTGGGTGTTAGCAAGTTCTGTATTATCAGAAGCTTCGATATCTATCTCATCAGAAAAACAAGCAGGAACTATAAAAAATTTAATTATTAAACCTTACTCTATATTAACTATTATGACATTTAGAACTATATCATGGTTAATAATAAATTTTAGTAAAATAGTATTGATATTACTAATATTAAAATATGTATTTCAGTTAAATTTAATGTTTAACATATTATTAATACCTATTTTAATAATTACATTGATTTCTATTTATGGATTTTCTTTGATTTTAATGACACTTACTATTGTATATACTAAAACTGCATCATTTGAATCTGTAATTAGTTATATATTGCTGTTTTTATCTGGTTCAGTATATTCAGTAGAAAAAATGCCTTTAATAATTCAATATATTACAAATTATTTTCCTTTAACATTAGGAATAAAAATTAGTAATCATATTTTAAGTGGTGAATTGGTTAATTTAAATGAAATATTAATCTTAATAATAGATAGTATAATATACCTACTTTTAGGATATATATTATTTAAGAAAATAATTAAAAATAATGAAAAATATAATCAAAGATATTAAGTAAATAAAGAGGCTCAAAATTAGAAAAATCTATTTTGAACCTCTATTTTAATCTTCAAATATTGAAATAATAGTTATAGACCCTATTAATAAAATAGCACCTATTAATTGTATTAAAGTTAAATGTGTTCCTAAAAATATTATCCCTATAATTATTGCAACTATAGGCTCTACTGCTCCTAGTAAAGATGTAGTTGCAGGATGAATATATTTAGTACTTTCTAAGAAAAGATAAAATGGTATAGCATTACCTAAAACAACATTAGATAAAAAAGTAATAAATATATCTAATTTTAAAAGTTCTCTAAAATTACTGTAGTCTATAAAAGGGATAAATATTAATGAACCTATTATCATTCCACACCCTATAACTATAGTATTATCAATCTTTTTAAACTTACTGATATATAGGATATAGAATGCAAAAGTAAATGCTGCAATTAAACCGTAAATAAGTGAAATTGGACTAACATTTAAATTATTAAGACTACCACTAGTTATCATTAAAAACATTCCGTATAGTGCAACGCTAACGAGTATACTTTTCTTAATACTAGGTAAAGTTTTAGTTACATAACTTAAATAAACTAGTACTATAGTTGGAGTAATATATTGCATAAGTGTTGCAAATGCTGCATTTGAATTGTTGATAGTCTGAGCAAAAGAATACTGTAATAATGCAATTCCAAAAATACCATAAACAATTATTTTTTTTAAATATTTTTTTGAAAAAAGAATTTTATTTAATCCTTTAGTCCCTTTCGTATAGACACCATATCCAACTAAAATAATACCTGTTAAAAACATTCTTAAAAATGTATATGTATTTACATTGAAATTTGAATTACTAAATATATATTCAGCTAAACTTCCTGACACTCCCCATAAAAAAGCAGCAATAAATGCCATAATAATTCCTAATTTTTTCATATATATCTCTCCTTAATTTTCTTTAAATATATTAGCATAAATAATAAAAAAAATAAATAATAATAAAGTTAGTTTTTTGATTTTATAACTAAAATGATATATAATATAGTTAACATATAAATTTGTATTATCAAAATATTTGATAAGAAAAGTAAGGAGGAAATGTGGAATTATTAAAAGTAGAAAATTTACATGCTGGAATAGAAGATAAAAAGATAATAAAAGGATTAGATTTAGTAATTAATAAGGGAGAAGTACATGTTATAATGGGTCCAAATGGTGCAGGAAAATCGACTCTTGCCTCTATATTAATAGGACATCCTAAATATGAAGTTAGTCAAGGGAAAATAGTGTTAGAGGGAGAGGAAATACAAGAATCTCTCGTTGATGAAAGAGCAAGAAAAGGAATATTTTTATCATTTCAATATCCTGAGGAAATACCAGGGCTTACAGTTGAGGATTTTTTAAGGTCTGCTAAAGAAGCTGTAAGTGGAGAAAAACAATATATTTTAAGATTTAACAGGTTATTAAAAGAAAAAATGGCACAATTAAAAATGGATGAAAGTTATGCAAATAGATATTTAAATGTA
Organism: Streptobacillus ratti; assembly: GCF_001891165.1. NCBI lineage: Bacteria > Fusobacteriati > Fusobacteriota > Fusobacteriia > Fusobacteriales > Leptotrichiaceae > Streptobacillus > Streptobacillus ratti. The sequence goes on from NZ_LKKW01000029.1 coordinate 9,246, forward strand.
GGATTTTCAGGAGGAGAAAAGAAAAAAAATGAAATACTACAAATGGCAATATTAGAACCAAAGCTTGCTATACTTGATGAAACTGATTCAGGACTTGATAGAGATGCTACAAAAATTGTATTTGAAGGTGTAAAAACATTGAAATCTACTGATAAATCTATGTTAATAATTACACACTATAACAAGGTATTAGAATATTTAGAACCTGATTTTGTCCATATATTAATGGACGGTAGAATAGTTAAAACTGGTGGAAAAGAATTAGTTGAATTTATAGAAACTCATGGTTATGAAAAATTAAGAAAAGAGTTTTTAGGTGATAATTAATGGAAACTACAAAAAAGACATATATTGCTGATATTGAACGTGGAATATATGATGTAAAAGATGAAATGAAGCATAAGTTTACTACAGGAAAAGGATTAGATGAAAATGTAGTTAAAAGAATATCTGAAAAGAAAAATGAACCTGAATGGATGCTTGAAAAAAGATTACATGCTTTAAAAATATTTTTTGAAAAACCTATGCCTACTTGGAGTACTGACCTTTCAGATTTAGATATAAATGAAATAGTTCATTATTTAGAAACTGAGTCAGAAAACATGAATTCTTCTTGGGAAGATGTCCCAGAATATATTAAAAAAACTTTTGATAGATTGGGTATACCTGAGGCAGAAAAAAAATCTCTTGCAGGAGTTGGAGCCCAATATGATTCAAATGTAGTTTATCATAGTTTAAATGAAGAATTAAAATCAAAGGGAGTTATATATACAGATATAGAAACAGCTATAGTTGAACATGAGGAATTAATAAAAAAATATTTCATGACTTTAATTAAACCAGAAGATCATAAATTTGCTGCATTACATGGTGCAGTTTGGTCAGGAGGGTCTTTTGTTTATGTACCTAAAGGAGTAAAGATTGAAAAACCATTACAATCATATTTTAGATTAAATGCTTCAGAGTCAGGACAATTTGAACATACTTTAATTATAGTTGAAGAGGGGGCAGAATTACATTTCATTGAGGGGTGTTCAGCACCTAAGTATTATAGAAATGCTTTACATGCAGGAGCAGTAGAATTATTTGTTGCTAAAAATGCTAAATTACGTTATTCAACTATAGAAAATTGGTCAAAAAATTTATATAACCTAAATACAAAAAGAGCTATAGTAGAAGAACATGGAACTATAGAGTGGATATCAGGTTCTTTTGGTTCACGTGTTACTAATCTATACCCTATGAGTATATTAAATGGTGTTGGTGCATCTTGTGAATTTACAGGAGTTACTTTTGCTGCAGCTGGTCAATTTTTAGATACAGGTTGTAAAATTATACATGCAGCACCATATACTACTTCAAATGTGTCATCAAAATCTATTTCAAAAAATGGTGGTGGAGCTTTTTATAGATCACTTCTTAAAGTAGTTCCAGGAGCTCATCACTGTAAAGCAACAGCAGAATGTGAGTCATTAATGCTTGATAATAATGGGTCAGCATCTCATACTATGCCAATAATAGAGGTAAATACTGATGATATAGATATAGGTCATGAGGCAAGTATAGGAAGAATAAGTGATGAGGCAATATTTTACTTAATGAGTAGAGGACTTTCAGAAGATGAGGCTAAATTAATGATAATAAGAGGGTTTGTAGAACCAATATCTAAGGAATTACCTCTTGAATATGCAGTTGAACTTAATAAGTTAATAGAATTAGAATTAGAAGGGACTATAGGGTAGGTGATATAGATGAAAGAGAAAAAATATTCAGCAAGATTACAAGAAACTATAGACCTGTTAAAATCAGCAGTTGCAGAAGAGTCTAAGAAAGCAAGTAAAAAAGAAGTTGACATGTCATTTAATAAACCTGTATGGAATAGAATGAAATATACTGTACAAGGTGTAGAAAAAATTGAAAATTTTAATGGATTAAAAATTCAAAATTTAGATAATATAAATATAGAAGTAAGTGAAAATGTATTTACAAAATTAAGAATTTCAAACTATTTTAAGTATGAATCTGAAAATTATGCAAATTTAAAAAAGAGAATATTAATCAAAGGTGAAATTAAAGAAAAAATATATATAACTATGGAATTAAGCAAGGAAAATCCACATTTAGTTGATGTATTTAACATAGAACTTGAGGAAAATGCTAAAGCTAAAATATATATTATTTATAAAGGGATAGATAATGAAAGTACTTATCATAATGGGTATATTAATGTTAAAGCAAATAAAGGTTCTAACTTAGAATTAATAACTATACAAACATTAAATGTTAATTCTGAAAATTTTTTAGGAGTAGATATAGATGTTAAAGAAGATGCAGATGTTAAACACTATAGTGTAGAATTTGGTGGTATGGCAAATGTAACTTCAGTATCATCGAATTTATTAGAAAACAGGGCAAAATCACTTCTTTTACCAGTATATTTATCTGATATGGAAAGAAAAACAGATTATGAATATACATTAAATTTTCATGGGAGAGAATGTGTTGCAGATATAGATGCAAGAGGAGTAACTAAAGATAGGGCAATAAAAGTGTTTAGAGGTAATTTAGTATTTGAAAGATTTTCTTCAAAATCTGCTGGTTCAGAATCTGAGTTTTCTATACTTTTAGATAAAACAGTCAACGCTCATTCTATACCAACTTTATTCTGTGATGAAGATGATGTAATAGGGGCACATTCTGCAAGTATAGGTAAAATAGATCAAGATAAACTATTTTACTTAATGAGCAGAGGATTTGATTCTAAAAGTGCTAAAAAACTTGTGGTAGAATCATCGTTTGGGCCTGTATTTAATGCTATAGAAGATGAGGACATGGTAGGAGAATTGAAAGAAATCTTGGAAAGAAGATTATAATGGATGAAATAAAAAAAGATTTCCCTATATTTAAAAAAAGGGATATAGCATATTTAGATAATGCTTCAACTACACAAAAACCACAGGAAGTTATAAATGAGATATATAATTACTATTTAGAAACTAATGGTAATGCTGGTAGAGGCTCTCATGAACTTTCTATGATAAATCAAGCTATAATGGAATCTACTAGAAAAAAAGTGGCAAATTTTGTAGGTGTAAGCGATGAAAAAAATATAGTTTTTACAAAGGGAAGTACTGAGGGATTAAATATTATAGCTTTTGGTTACGCACTAGAAAATTTAAGTGAGGGAGATGAAATAGTACTTGCAATATCTAATCATCATTCTAATATAGTTCCATGGCAAGAAGTGGCTAGAATAAAGAAATTAAAAATAAGATATCTTTATTTAGATAAATTTGGTAATTTAGATATTAGAGAACTTCCTTATTTATTTAATTCTAAAACTAAAATAATAAGTATTTCAAGTGTTGTAAATACAACTGGTGTAATACAAAATTTTAGAGAAGTTATAGAAATGGCTCATAGATATGATGTGAAAGTAGTGCTTGATTGTGCCCAATCTATAGCTCACTTTAAACATGAATTTGAAAAATGGGATGTAGATTTTGCAGTATTTTCAGGGCATAAAATGTTTTCAGTTCAAGGTGTTGGAATACTTTATGGTAAAATGGAATTACTAAAAGATACTAGACCTTTTATTTATGGTGGAGATATGGTTGAATATGTAGAAGAAAGTGGATCAAGTTATAAGGAAAGTCCATATAAGTTTGAGGGTGGAACTCAAAATGTAGAAGCAATTTTAAGCTTGGTAAAGGCTATAGAATACATAGAAAAAATAGGGTATGAAAGACTACAAAAGTCAGAAGAAAAACTTATGATGTATGCTACTTTTGCAATTAATACATTAGATTTTGTGGAAACATATTATACAGAAAATGTTGAAAAAGTAGGAATAATTGCATTTAATGTTAAAGGTGTTCATTCACATGACACGGCTTTTATACTAGATAATAAAGGTGTTGCAGTTAGATCTGGACAACATTGTACAGCTCCATTACTTTCATTTATGGGAATAAATTCATGTTGTAGAGTTAGTTTAGGAGTGTATAATGATGAAAAGGATATAGATAGATTAATTGAGGGTTTATTTGAAGTGAAAAAAATATTTGAAAGATAATTAGGTTCAGAAATAGTTAAAAAGTAGAGAATTTCTAAAATTATAGAAATTCTTTTTTTTTGATGAAATTTTTATATCAAGACTTTAATAAATATATATTTTATACGATATTGAACTAATACTCTTACCATTAATCATTATACTTAAGTTTTTTAATAAATCGGTATAAAGACTTAAAATATATCAGATTTTAAAATATAAAATTTAAAAAATATATACTTTTTTGAATATTAGATTGTGTATAAGTTCTAAGATAAAATTTAGTTCAAGTATTTATATTATTAATGATTATGATTCGAAATATATATTTTACATATTTATTGATGATGTGATATAATCTGCGTAATACTATATTAAAGGATATATAGAAACAAAAATGAACATAACGCTATATTTAAGTAAAAAAAATTTTTAAATTAATATATAATAATTTAAGTGATAATATAGGTGAAAATTATTTTGAAACATTTTTAAAAGAGTTAATTGAACTCGGAATTTTGGTGGAATTATTTGATTAAAAAACTTACTAAACAAGAAAAATTTATGTATTTAAACTCTTTATTTCCTAGAAATGCTTTGCTTGATTTTATTTTCGTAACATTTTATATAACTAAACTATCAATTACTATAGATAAGTATCTATATTTAGATACATTATTATTTGTATTAATAACAGCTTTTGAAATGCCAAGTGGATATATTTCAGATTTATTTGGTAGAAAAAGAATATTAATTTTAGGTAAGCTTATACTTGTATTTTCAATGATAGGTCTATTATTTTCAACTAATTTTTTACATGGAGTTTTAGTTATTATTTTTTATTCAATAGGAGCGGCATTAGCCTCTGGGAATACAGAAGCAATTTTATTTGAATATTATTCTGACACAGATCAATTGAATAAATACAAAGTTATTCTAACAAATGTTAGTAGTATTAGTTTGACATTAGGGATAGTATTATCATTTCTAAGTGGAATTATTTTTAAATTTAATATACAATACATAATTTATTTAGATATTATTATATACACAATCAACATATTAGCTACAATATATTTTTTAGAAGAAAGTAAAATAAAAGTTAGAAAAAATGAGAAAGAAGATAAAAAAGAGGATAATAAGGTTAAAGAATTTGTTGATATAAAGGTAATCATTAGTTTTGTAATAACATCATTTATTTTTGTTTTTTTCAGAAGTACATATAACTTTTATCAACCTATTTATACAGACTTTGGTATTGATGTAAAATATTTTGGTATGTTTACAGTATTATTTAGTATTATAGGGGTAATAACAAACCAAATTTTAAAAAAATACTTCATAAAAAAAATTAAATATAATAATTTATCAATAATGAAGATATATATTTCAATATTATTTACTAGTTTTTTAATAATGTATTCAAAATCTAGCTTTATTTTATTCATGATATTTATTTGTATACAACAAGTTATACGATATATTGAGGGTAATATAGTTACAATATATGTAAATAAGAAAATACCTGAAAATACTAAATATAGGACGACATATTTATCTATACAACACTTTATTACTACAGGTTTAATTTCTATGACATTAATTTTTTCAAGTTACATATTAAAATTTTTAAGTATGTATACAACTTTTTTTATACTTTCATTAATTTTTACATTATTAGTAGCCATATTAATACTAGTATTAAAAAGAATGGAATTAAAAATAAATTGAAAATGGTGTATAAACATAAAAATTAAATAATTGAGGGATTGTTCCAAATTTTAGAACAACCCCTTTTTATTATATTATAACTTCTTCTAAATCTTCTTTTTGATTGTTTACAAATGGCAGATACATAAGTAGCATAGATAAAGTAAATAGTCCTGTTAGAGCTATTTGATAAAACCAGAATGGTTTGATAAAGCTTACTGCTCCTATTATATAATCTGACATAAACATGTAGTTAGTACCATAAATTCCATTCCATAAAAATGCGAATCCTATTAATCCAAAATAACCAACTATAGATGTTATTAATCCATTTAATGTAACCCTTTCATCTAAATGTATAAATGCGTAAAATACTGCAAATATCTCAAACATATGACTAGCTATAAAAGAATAGACATATAATGATGAATGATATGTTGAAAATCCTGGTATTATTACAGCAATTATAGCTCCTGAAAACCAAAAATATACAAAATTAAAGTAAAGTCTTTTTCTTGTAATAAAAAATATACCTGCAAAAATAAGTGAAACATTACATAAATTAAATGGCATAGTATTGTACCAAACATCATTTTCAAAATGAATTCTGTAAAGAGAATCTACAAGTTTTATAGCTAAACACAAAATACCTATAAATGTTGTATATTTACCTTTTTCTATTCCTTTAAATAAATATGGTATTAATAATAAAATAATAGATATTATTAATAAAACAAAAACGGGTTTTAAATGGTCATGTGAAAAAAATGTTAAATGATATTCACCTCTGGTAATAATATTAAACACTATTTAACCTCCTTTAGTATAGAAACTAGTATAGCTATATCATTATAAGTAACACCACTTATTCTAGTTGCCTGTCCAATGTTTTTTGGTTTAGTATAACTTAAACCACTTATAGCTATATTTGATAATCCTTTTACTATCTCATAATTAAAATTTTCAGGAATAGTTATATTTTCAAGTTTTTTAAATTTTTCAATTTGATTTCTTTCTCTTTCAATAAATATTCTATATTTAGCTTCTATCTCAACTTGTTCTTTAGAAATTTCAGATAAATCTTTTGTTTCAATAAACAATTTTAAATTTTCATAATTTATTTCTTGTCTTCCTAAAAATTCAAATGCGTTCATTACGTTATTATGAGATGAATTTTTATTTATCCCCTTAAGTATATCATTATTTTCTTTATTTGGGTAGATTTTTATTTCTTTTAATCTTTCTATCTCATCTGATATAGTTTTTATATTATCTTCAAGTTCTTTTAATTTATCTTTATCTAAAAGACCTATTTCTTTAGATTTTTCAAGTAATCTAATAAATACATTATCTTGTCTTAAGGTTAATCTATATTCTGCACGAGATGGAAGAACTCTATATGGTTCTGGAGTTTCTTTATTTATAATATCATCTATTAATACGCCTATATATCCTTCATCACGAGAGATTATAATAGGGTCTTTTCCATCTATTTTTCTAGCGGCATTTACCCCAGCAATAAATCCTTGAGCAGCAGCTTCTTCATATCCACTAGTACCATTAATAGTCCCAGCTTGGAAAAGATTTTCTATAATCTTAGATTCAAGAGAAAAATTTAATTGTCTTGCTGGAATAAAATCATATTCAACAGCGTAACCATATCTTAAAATTTTAGCATTTTCTAAACCTTTAATAGTTTTAATAAGTTTTTCTTGTGCAAATGGAGGCATAGCTGTTGTAAATCCATTCACATAAATTTCATCACTTTCTCTTGATTCTTGTTCAAGAAATATTTGATGATCAGTTTTATCAGGAAAATTCATAATTTTTCTATCAAGTGATGGACAATGTCTTGGTCCTTTTGTTGAAACTATCCCTGTAACTATTGGTGAATATTTAAGTAATTCTTGTCCAACTTTTATAGTTTCTTCTGTTGTAAATGTAAGCCAAGTTTCAAGTGGCTTTTCATCTGTTTTATTAGTCATATATGAAAAATATCTTGGATTAGTTTCACCATGTAATTTTTCTAATATATCTAAATTCATACTTTTTTTATCTATTCTAGGTGGAGTAGCAGTTTGATATCTATCCATTTCTATTCCATATTTTACTAAATTATCTGGTAAAGAATTACTTGCTTTTTCTCCTTGTCTTCCAGCAGAATATTTAACATCTCCTATAATATATTCTCCATTTAAGAAAGTCCCTGTACAAAGTATTACTGCTTTTGCAGAATACTTAAGACCTAGAGCATCAATTACCCCTATAATTTTTTTATTATCATCAAGTATTAAATCTTCAACCATATTTTGTATTACATCAAGATTATTTTCTTTTTCTATGATTTCTCTCATTTTAATTCTATACCAATATTTATCAGCTTGAGCTCTAGTTATTTTAGCTGCAAGTCCTTTAGTATGATTTAAGTTTTTAAGTTGTAAATTATATTTATCTATATGTATAGCCATTTGACCACCAAGCATACCTATTTCACTAACTATGTGTGATTTACCCGGTCCACCTATGGCAGGATTACAACTCATCATTGCAATATTATCTAGGTATATAGTAAAAAGAGCAACTTTTTTACCAAGTCTTGCTGCTGAAAGTGATGCTTCAACTCCAGCATGTCCTGCTCCTACTACTATAATATCATAGTTTTGCATAAATCCTCCTTATTATAAAGTGATACTTTTTTCAGCATCAATAAAAATTCCAATAGTTTCATCTACAGGTTGTTTTAAAAATCTATCACTGTTTAATTCAAACAATTCTTTAAATTTTCCTGTTCGATTTCTATCTATAATTAACGAAATTTCAGTTTCATCATATTCTGTTAACATATGATAATCACCCATACTATCACCAGCTATAAATGCTGGAGCTTTATTGTATTTTGGATAAATATATTTTTCAATTACCTCTACTTTCCCCTCATAAAATGTTTTTATACTTTCTTTTTGAAATTCACCTGTAATTTTATCATTTTTAATTTCTAATTCTCTACCATAGATTTTTTTAATATACTTATTTAAAGGTTTTAATACCTCTTCAACTTGAAATCTTGGAGAACCAGAAATTACATATACATCTATATTATTCTCATGAAATTCTTTAATTAATTCTGCCATTTCTTTTGATATTGAAAGTCCTGTTTTGTATGTAGAAATATTGTTCTCATATATCCAATTTTCATGACTAAATTCAAGTGAGTTGTGATAATTAATAGCCTTTTGTATTAACTCTCTTAGTTCCTCTTCTTTCATATCAATGAAAAAAATAGTTGTAATATCAAAGGAATCATACTTGAAAAAAAGATATTCAACTAAATCCTCAACATTTGCTAAAAATTCTAAATATGTATCACTTGTATTTTCTGAAATATATGCTCTTTCAAATATTTCTAAAAATTCATCTGATATATTTTTTTCATTTGGAAAATTTCTGTACAAGAAATCTTTAAACATTTTTGGAGTAGTTTTATACTTTTTAAACTTTAATATATAATGAATAAGTGCAAATTGTATATCATTCATTAAAATGGTATTATCACAATCAAATATAGCATAATGCCCATTATTTTTATTTTTTTTAATAAATTCATCTATTTTATTTTTGATATTTTCTTTCCACATAATACATCCTTTTTATTTGATATATACAATTATACTATATATATATTTAAAATACAACCATAGAGAATTATGATATATAAAGTGAAAAAAATGACAATTCTTAAAAAAATTTGCAAAATTGATTAAAAAGTGTATAATATATTATAATAAAAAGAAAAATAAAAGAAATAGGAGGATAGCTATGGGTATTAAAAAAGGAAGTAAAAGACCTTGGGATATATGGAAACATAAAGATGAAAGTGAATTTAGAAATATCAATATAGGGATAAGACTAAATAAAGAAGAGTATGGAAGATTAGTAAATGCTAAGAAAAAAATTAATTACACAATAGCAGATATACTTCTTTTAGGAATAGAGGTAATAGAAAAAGATAAATATTAATTAGGCTGTTTTAAATGAGAGTGTGAAAAAAAG
>NZ_LKKW01000030.1 GCF_001891165.1 Streptobacillus ratti
CTATGTCCTCTATCTTTTTCTCTATTTCCTTTTTAGTATCATCTATCTTCTTTTCTAAATCTTCTTTTGTTTTATCTATTTTTTTATCTACTTTTTCTATTTCTTTTTTATTTTCTTCTTCTTTCTCTTTTATTGATTTTATAGCATCATGAATATTATCTTTGCCAGTATCACCAATATTACTCATAGTAAGTTTTCCAACTTCATCTCCACTTGTAGTTACATTAGCATTACCACCTAAAATACCTTTAGTTGAGTTTATAAATTTCTCTAAAATACTATTAGTTGCATAAAGTTGTGAACCATTTATTGCATCTGTTGATGTTTTAGTTATTTGTCCTGCTGCTACATATTGTAACTGTCTTTCTCTTCTTTCAAATCCTATAGATACTACTGAAGTAGGTGTATGCCCTGCAAACTCTCCAAATGTTAAATCCCCTATTTTTACTTCTTTTGTTGCTGTTGCCTTAGTTGTTTCACTTTCTGATCCAAGAGCTACTGATTTTTCTATAGTTGCACTTGCAAGTCCACCAATAGCTACACTGTGATTTCCTTTAGAAGATGAACTTGATCCTAATGAAACAGATCCATATCCTAAAGATTTTGAAGTTGCTCCTATTGCTACTGAACTCATTCCCGATGCTTTTGAATCTATACCAAAAGATAGTGAACTTATTCCTGATGCCTTTGAATCAACTCCTATTGCTATTGAATTAATACCAGAAGAATTTGCTAATCTTCCAATAGATAAACTATTTAATCCACTTGCATTTGAATCTGTACCAAGTGCCATTGAATTAAGTTCACTAGCTTTAGCATTCATTCCTACTGTTATTGAACCCATACCAGTAGCTCCTGCTGAATCTCCTAGTTTTCCTAAGTTAGTGTCCTTATTCCCTGTATCCTTATTTTCCCCTGTATTAACATGAAAATATGTTTTATTTTCATTTTCAAGTTTCTTAGCTAGAGATTTTAATTGAGCTACATTTACTGCATCAGTATCATTTAATCCTGCTGCAAGTCCAGTTAATTGTCTTGTTAATCCATTTTCAGCATCTCCAATTGATAATTCTCCATATGTAGATCTCCACACTTTTACTAGTTTTGCATACTCTTTATATTTCTCATTAATTTTTTTAGTCTTCTCATCTCTTTTTTGAACTAAATCTGTTAATTTATTTTTTTCTTCATCTGTTCTTGAATTAACATCCTTAGCCATAATTTCAGATACTTCTTTCTGAAGTTTTTCACTTTCTTCAATCATAGTTTTTAATTCTGATTTTAAGTTTAAATATTTTGTATTATCTGCTTCTGATAGTTTATCTTTCATTTCAGCCTTTTTATCAGTCAACATATCAATACCATATCTATCATCTCTTTGTTTAGCTACAGAATTTGCTCCAAGTGCAATTGAGTATCTTTCTTCTACTTTAGATTTAGCTCCTAATGCCATTGCATTAATTAAGTTCTCTCCTACAGTACTTTCATGTCCTATAGCTACATTACTATGAGAATATACTCCTTTTGATGTTGCTCCATTTCCTATTACAACAGTACTACGTCTTGAATGTGTATTTTCTCCAATAGATATTCCTTTTCCATAACTTTCTGCACTTTTACCTATCGCTATTGAATCTGAATTAGCCTTACTCTTATACCCTAGAGCTATTGCACCTATTCCGTCAGTTGAAGTTTCTGTTCCTATTGCTATACCATATTTTGTTTGAGCATTTGCCTTATTTCCTATAGCTATTGCATCATCTGCTGTTGCTTTTGCTCCTGTTCCTATTGCTACAGCATTTTCTACTTCACTACTAATACCCATACTTGCTCCAGCATGAGCTCCAACTCCCATAGCTATTCCTTTTTTCCCTTTTGTATTTGCTTCATTACCTATTGCTATTGCTTTTTCACCTTCAGCTTTAGCATCTTTACCTTTTGTTACTCTTTCATCATCAGCAGCTGTAGATCTTAAACCAACAACCAATGGTTTTTCTCCACCTAATATACTGTTGCTTGTCCTAAGATTTTGTATTTCATTATCCATACCATAAGATAAAACCGAAATAAATGCTAGAACTGTAATTAATTTATTTTTCTTCATTTACTCCTTGCATAGTCGAAACCTAAACTATGCAGACCTCCTTTTTACATATTTTTCAAAATGTTTAATAAAAGTATACCTCACACTTTATATTTGTCAATAGTAAAGACCATATATTAGTTATTTTTTGCACTAATTGAAAATTCATTTTATATTCATATTCAGTAAGTATAATTTTAATATATTACCGTGAAAGGAGATAGTTATGAAAAAATCTTTATTTTACATATTTTTAATAGTGGGATTTAATATATTTGGAATTGATCAAGGAGTTAAATTTACTAAACAAGAAGCTTTAAGTAAGGCTATCTCTCATAATGAAAATGGAAGAGTTAATTCTATAGAGTTAGATTATATTAAAAATAATCCTATATGGAAAATTGAAGTTATATATAGCAATTCAAAAAAAGAATTTAAAATAGATGCTACTACTGGAAAAATATTATCAACTAAAGTTGATTATGATAAAAAAGTACAAGATAAAGATGATGATATTTTAAGTGTAAGTAATGTTAAAATAATAATATCTAAACAGATTAAACATCCAGTATATACTGAAATATATTTAGATAAAAAAATGGGGAAAAAAATATATGAAATTCAAGTTTTAGACGGAAATAATGAAATATCATTTACTATAGATGCACATACTGGAGAAATATTAGAAATTAAAAAATAGTTTTTTATTCATTTTTCATTCATTTTAAGAATGTACAATAAGAGTGTAATAAGACCTAGGTCTTAAAATAAGATTATATATTTCAAAAATAAGGGTGGTAGCTTATACATATACAAGAATAATCCTCATACTTCTAAATATTTGTTCATTAATTAATTTTATACTTGTATATATTTTGAAATGTTATTATAGGGGTTGGAAATTGAGAAAAGGAGTTTTGAAGATATATATAAGGTAGAGAAAAGATAAGTTTTGCTTATCTTTTTTTTGTATTTATGTTAAAATTAAAAAAAACGAAAGGATAACATATGAAAATACTTTTAGTTGAAGATGAAATCGATTTAAATAATATTATAAAAAAGTATCTTAAAAAAAATGGATATATTGTTGATTCTGTATTTGATGGAGAAGAGGCTATTTTTAATTTAAATGAAGCTTCTTATGATTTAGCAATATTAGATGTTATGCTACCAAAATTAAGTGGTTTTGAAGTTTTAGAAAAGATTAGAAAAAAGAATAATAAGACACCTGTGTTAATGCTAACATCAAAAAATCAAATAGAAGATAAAATAAAAGGTCTTGATTTAGGAGCTGATGATTATTTATCTAAACCTTTTGATTTTGAAGAACTAACTGCTAGAATTAGAGCTATTATTAGAAGAAAATATGATAATTTATCCTATGAAATTAAAATACATGATTTAATTTTAGATACCATGAAAAAAACTGTTATTCGTAATGGTGTAAATATAGAGCTTACGGGTAAAGAATATGAAGTTTTAGAATATCTAATGCAAAATAAGGATAGAATCGTAAGTAGAGAACAAATTAAAAATCATGTTTGGGATTTCTATTATGAGGGATGTTCTAATGTTATAGATGTATTAATTAAAAATATCAGAAAAAAAATTGATTTAGAGGGAGCTAAACAAATAATATTTACTAAAAAGGGGCTTGGTTATGTGGTTAAAGAGAATGAGAACTAAGTTTCAAAGAAATATTCCAATAACTTTAAAAGTTACTCTTTGGTATAGTACATTTATACTTTTGTTAATGATATCAAGTATAGTCCTTATACTAATACTTTCTTCATCTTTAGGAATGAGTGTATCTAAACAACAATTAAAAGATCATGTTGATGAGGTCGCTAAATATCCTGAAAAATTTGAAAGTTTTGAATCTGGGATTTTCTATATAAACTATGATCATTATGGAGAAATACTTGCTGGTAAATATCCTTTAGGGTTTAATCTTAAACTTAAATTAGAAGAAAATAGCATCAGGATATATGAAAAAAATGATTATAAGTTCTATTATTATGATAGTAAAATAAAAAATAGTAATTATTGGATAAGAGGAGTTTATCCTATCAATCATCTTGCACAAGATAGAGATAGAAATAATATAATTTTATCAATTTTTGCTCCAATATTTTTTCTAATCGTTGTTTTAGGTGGAAAAGAAATATTAAAAAGAGGATTTAGACCTGTTAAACAGATTTCAAACACTGCATTAGACATTACAAAAAGTCAAGATTTTTCTAAACGTATTGAGATTGAAGATGGTAGTGATGAAATACATAAAATGGCTAAAACTTTTAATACCATGCTTGATTCAATTGAATCATCATATATACGTGAAAAACAATTTAATTCAAATGTTTCACACGAACTAAAAACACCTATTAGTGTTATACTTGCAGAAAGTTCTTATTCTTTAGAACATGTAAGTAACCTAGAAGAAGCTAAAGAATCTTTTGAGGTTATAAAAAGGCAATCTAAGAAAATGTCTGAATTAATTAATCAAATAATGATGTTATCTAAAATTGAAAATATATCTAATTTAGAATTGATTAATTTAAATTTATCTGATTTAGTAAATCACACATTAATTGATAATTCTATAATTTTTGAAGAAAAAAATATTAATCTTTCTAAAAATATTGAAAAAAATATTATCATATTTGGTGATAAAATTATGTTAGAAAGAATGTTAGATAATTTAATAAGTAATGCAATTAAATTCACAAAAGATAAAATTAGCATTAATTTAATCAATAAAAATGAGAAAATAATTTTAGAAATTATTGATAATGGGTTAGGAATTTCTGAAAAGAATATAGATTTCATATTTAATAGATTTTATCAAGAAAATATATCAAGAAATAAGGGAGAAAATCAAGGTTCAGGACTTGGTTTATCATTAGTTAAAGAAATAGTTAAACTACATCATGCTGAAATTAGTGTAGAAAGTAATTATATGAATTATACTAAATTTACAGTATGTTTTAACAAAATAGAATAGAAAATATAAAATCCTACTTTTAGAGGTTAATTAACTTTCCCTCATTTAAGTAGGATTTTACTTTATTTATAAATAATTTTATTAATTTTTAAAACTATGTATTGGTGCTGGTATTCTTCCACCTCTGTTAATAAATTCATCACATTTATATGGATTTACTTTCATTATTGGTGCTCTACCAAGTAATCCACCAAATTCTACCATATCTCCCTCTACCATACCAGTAACAGGGATTATTCTTACTGCTGTTGTCTTTTGATTTATCATACCTATAGCCATCTCATCTGCTATAATTCCAGATAAAGTTGCTGCACTAGTTGTTCCAGGTACTGCAACCATGTCAAGTCCAACTGAACAAACACAAGTCATAGCCTCTAATTTTTCTAAACTTAATGCTCCTATTTTAACTGCATCTATCATATTTGCATCTTCACTAACAGGAATAAATGCTCCACTTAATCCTCCCACATGAGAACTTGCCATTACTCCACCTTTTTTTATAGAATCATTTAACAGAGCCAATGCACAAGTTGTCCCTGGAGCTCCAACTTTTTCAAATCCCATAAATTCTAATACTTCTCCTATAGAATCTCCTATAGCTGGTGTTGGTGCTAATGATAAATCTATAATACCAAAAGGTACATTTAATCTACGAGAAGCCTCATTTGCAACAAGTTGTCCAACCCTTGTAATCTTAAATGAAGTCTTTTTAATGATTTCACATAATTCATCAAAACTCTTACCTTTAGATTCTTTAATTGCACTTGCAACTACACCTGGTCCACTTACTCCAACATGAACAGTTGCGTCCATTTCACTAACTCCATGAAAAGCTCCTGCCATAAATGGATTGTCATCTGGTGCATTACAGAATACAACAAATTTAGCACAACCAAAAGAATTTGGTGTTATTTCTGCTATTTCCTTTATTATTTCTCCTACAAGTTTTATAGCGTCCATATTAAGCCCTATTTTTGAACTTCCAAGATTAAGAGAAGAACAAATAAATCTAGTTTCTTTTAAAGCCTTAGGTATAGATCTAATAAATAGTTCTTCATTTGATGTCATTCCTTTAGAAACTAAAGCTGAATATCCACCTAGAAAATCTATTCCAACTTTTTTAGCAACATCATCTAAAGTTTTGGCTATTTTTACATAATCATCTATAGTCTTAGTACAACCTGAAGCAACTAATGAAATAGGTGTAATAGATACCCTTTTATTTACTATAGGGATACCAAATTCTTTACTTATTTCTTCTCCAGTTTTTACTAAATTCTTTGACAGGTTATATATCTTCTTATATATTTTATCACAAAAAACATCTATATCATCACTTACACAATCAAGTAAACTTATACCTAAAGTAATAGTTCTTACATCTAAGTTTTCTTTTTGTATCATTTTATTAGTTTCATTAATTTCAAATACATTCATAATTACACCCTGTGCATAGATTGGAAAATTTCTTCTTTTTGTGCATTAATTTGTATATCTAATTCTTTTCCTATTACATCTAGCCTTTCTTGTAATTGTGTATGTCCAATACTTGATTTAGTAACATCAACTATCATTATCATATTAAAATATCCTTCAAGTATAGATTGAGAAATATCTAATATATTTATATCAACTTCTGCTAAAGCATTACATATTTTTGCAATTATTCCTATTTTATCTAATCCTACAACAGTAATAATAGTTTTTTTCATGTTATTCTCCTTTATGTTTAATTTGAACAACCACAGTGTTTATCTAATAATTCAACTAAAGTTTTAACATGAACTCCTGTTGCTCCTAATGGTAAATATCCATTAGCTTTAGATAAAAATGCTGTTCCAGCTATATCTAAGTGTACCCAAGGTGTTTTATTAACAAATGATTCTATGAATAATCCTGCAGTAATAGTTCCACCTAATCTACCACCTGAATTTTTAATATCTGCTACTACTGAATTATTTAATGCTCTGAAATCATCAGAAGTAGGTAATTGCCATATTGGTTCTCCTGCTTTTTTAGATGCTTCAAGAACTTCATTAAATAAGGCTTGATTATTAGTTACACTTCCAGTATAGAATTCACTTAATGCTACAAGACAAGCACCTGTTAATGTTGCAAGGTCTATTATTTTATCAACTTTTAATACTTCTGCTGAATAATAAACTGCATCAGCAAGTGTTAATCTTCCCTCTGCATCTGTATTGTCAACTTCTATAGTTTTTCCAGCTAATGAACCTATAACATCACCTGGTTTATATGAATTTCCACTAATAGAATTTTCACAAGCAGCAACTACTCCATAAACATTAGTCTTAATATTATTCTTTGCTAATGAATACATAGTTCCTATTACAGTTCCAGCTCCACCCATATCACAGAACATAGTCTTCATTCCATCACTTGGTTTAATAGAATATCCTCCTGTATCATAAGTAATACCTTTACCTACTAAAGCTATTTTTTCTGAACTTTCATTATTATTTAAATATTCCATTATTATAAATCTAGGTCTATTTTCTGAACCTCTTGCTACTGATAAGAAAGCTTTCATTCCTATTTTTTCTATTTCATCTTCTTCTAAAACAGTAACTTTTACACCTAATTTTTCTAATTTTTCTTTAGCAAAATTAGCTAAAGTTTCAGGATATAAATCTTGAGATGGCATATTTACTAAATCTCTAGTAAAGAATACTCCCTCCATAGTATTAGTAATTTTAACTAATTCTTTTTTAACTTTTTCTTCCTTAGCACTATCTACAAAGAAATTAACTGTAATTTCTTTTAAATTAACTTTTTCAGACTTATATTTATCAAATCTATATTCTGCATGTATCATTCCCTCAAGTGCTGCACAATAAGTTCTTCTTGTACATAAACCATTTAATTTAGGTATATATATTTTTATTTCATCTTCTTTTTTAACTTGCATTTCTTTAGCTAATTTATAGAAAATTTTTCTAACTTTATCTATAGTTATTTCTTCTTTTTTACCTAAACCTATTAAAGCTACTTTTTCTTTATCTTCTAAATCTCTATAAATTAGAATTTCACTTTCTTTTCCTGAAAAAAGACCAAGTTTATTCATCTTATCAAAAACAACATTATCTACTTTTTCATTTTCATAAACTAACACTGCTTCTAACCCATTTTTAACATTTTCTAATCCTATATTATATTTCATATTTCTATCCTCTTTCTATATTTTTTCTACTAAATTTCTCGCATGGTCGCATACTCTTGTAAAATGTGATATTAAATCTATATATGAAAGACCTGCATGAATTTCACATTCTTGTGAATTTAATCTTTTAATATGATTTTTTCTTATTTTCTTTTCATATGAATATACTCTATTATGTAAATCTAATGCCTCAAATACTTTTTCTTTATCTCCATGTTTAATAGCTTCTATTGCACATTCTACCATTTCTGTTGATATTTGTAAAATGTTATTAATTTCATTATGTGCGTATTCTGAGAATTTTAAATTTTTTCTTATTTCATATTCAACATCTGTTAATATACCGTCAGCATGATCTCCTATTCTTTCAACATCTCTACACATATCTAAGTATATTCCTAATTCTTCTCCCTCTTTTTCACTTAAATTTTCTCTTGAAAGATCTGATAAATATTTTGTTATTTCTCTATCTAGTGTATTAATACCCTCTTCTCTTTTCTTTATTTCCAATGCAAGATTTTCATCATGAGTATGGAAAAATTCAACAGATTTCTTTAAGTTTTCTAAAGCAACTTCTATCATTAATAGCATTTCTTGTTTTACTTGTCCAAGTGCTATAGATGGTGTTTGAATTAATGCTCTATCAAGATATTTAACTGTATATTCTTCATCATTTTTATCTTCTTTTATAACTTTGCTAACTATATATGCTAAAACTCCTATGAAAGGGAATAATATTATTGTATTTAAAATATTAAATGTTCCATGTGCAAACCCTATAGTCAACTTAGGTGATAAATGTAAAAACTTACTCATTTTTTCTACAAAAAGTGTAAAAGGTGTTAAAAATATCATGAAAATTGTAGCACCAATTATATTAAATAGAACATGTGAAAGAGCAATTCTTTTAGCTGCTGAACTTGCTCCTATTACTGCAATTATGGCAGTTATAGTTGTTCCTATATTATCCCCGAATAATACAGGTAATGCTGCTCTTAAAGTAATTAAATTATCTTGATAAATATTTTGTAATATACCAACAGTTGCTGATGATGATTGAACTATCATAGTAAGTGCTGTCCCTATAAATACACCTAATAATGAATTATTACTTAAATTTATTGTTAAATCAACAAATGATGGTAAACTTCTTAAAGGGTGCATAGCTTTAGACATTAAACTTAATGCAAAGAATAATCCACCAAAACCAAATATTATTCTTCCTATATTATTAATATTTTTTCTATTAGTGAAAGTTAATAATGCTACTCCAAAGAAAAGTATTGGTAGTGAATAACGAGAAATATTAAACCCTATAATTACAGCTGTAAGTGTAGTTCCTATATTAGCTCCCATTATTATTCCTATAGCCTGTCTTAAAGTAAGCAATCCAGCTCCAACTAGTCCTATTGTTATTACTGATGTTCCAGAACTTGATTGTATTAAAGCTGTAACAAATACTCCAACAAGTACACCTAGAAATGGAGAAGTTGTATATTTATCTAAAATATATCTTAATTTTTCTCCAGCCATTAATTGCAATCCTTCTCCCATGTATTTTATACAGAAAAGAAATAATCCTAATCCTCCTAAAAATGTAAATATCATCTCTCTGTAATTTATAACTTGTGTCATTAATTTCCTCCTAAAGTATATTCGAATACATCTCTTTCAGTTTCATCACTTGCATGAACTTTAGCTATATATTTAAAGTTCAATTTATTAATTAATTTCATCATTGCTATATTATCTTTATGTATGTCTATTCTTACAACAAATTTAGAATCTTTTATAGAGATTCTTATTAATTTTTCTAAAAATTCTTTTCCTATACCTTTTTTCATTTCATTTTTATTTACCATGACTCTATGTATAGATGAATAATCAATTTCATTATTAATATTTCCATCATATGTTTTAAGATACATGGTATTAATTCCATAATTTAAAGATGCGTAAGCATAAATTTCTTTATCTTTTTCATATACATACCCTCTTTGAAGTTTTATATCTTTTTTAAAATCTTCTTCTAAAGGATAATTATTAGACCATTGATTTAAGCCAATTTCTTTTTGAAATTCTAAAGCTAGTTCTTTAATTTCTAATATTTTATTTATATCTTCTAATTTAGCTTTTCTAAGTTTAAATTTACTTTTAGAATTTTCTTTTTGCTTTATATTATACTTTGACATTAATTTTTCAATATCTGTATTGTTTATAAAAGCATTAATTATTTTAAATATATGTTTATCTAGTTTATTTAAAATAATGTTTTCTTCTTCAGTAAAATTTCCTAGAACATGTGATATTACAGACTTATTATTAGGTTTTCCTATACCTACCTTAACTCTTATAAATTCTTCGCCTATATGGGATATTATAGATTTTATTCCATTATGCCCAGCAGATCTTCCATTATTTTTTATTTTTATTTCTCCAACTTTTAAATCCATGTCATCATAAATAACTAACAAATCTTTTTTAGTATTTATTTTGAAAAAAGTAATTAACTCTTTAATGGCTTCTCCACTTAAATTCATATAAGTTAAAGGTTTTTGAAAAAAAACAGTTTCATTCCCAATTAATTCTTTTGTATACATACTTTTGTATTTTTCTTTTAAATTTGAAATATTATTAGCATCTAAATATTTATCTAAATAGATGTATCCAATATTATGTCTATTTTTTTCATATTCCTTATCAGGATTTCCTAATCCGACTATTAATTTCACTTTACACCTCTTTTCATTTAAAATTACACCTAATTTTACCATTTTTTCTATTTTTTTTCTATGTATTTTTTTATTTTTAATTGACTTTTATAAATTTCAGGGTATGAATATATTAGGAGGAGATATTATGGAGATATTAGTTAAATTTGATGATAAAGAAAAAGAGAAAATTTTTAATTATGCTAAATCTCATTCTCTTACTTTAGAAGAAGTTTTTAAAAAAGCTTTATTTGAAAAGATAGAAAATGAATTTGAAATATATTTAGCAGAAAAACTTTATTTAGATTATATGAAAAAAGAAAAAAAGAATAATGTCATTTTTAAAAATTTAGATGTTTAAATA
Organism: Streptobacillus ratti; assembly: GCF_001891165.1. Taxonomy (NCBI): domain Bacteria; kingdom Fusobacteriati; phylum Fusobacteriota; class Fusobacteriia; order Fusobacteriales; family Leptotrichiaceae; genus Streptobacillus; species Streptobacillus ratti. The sequence continues at coordinate 11,344 of NZ_LKKW01000030.1, forward strand.
AATAATATATATTTATATATATTCATATTCTTTATTATTATGTATATGAAATTGTGAATACTCTTTATTTATCATGCTTATATACTATTTTTTTCTGTGTTAAACTTTTAAAATTTTGTGAGTAATTTTTATGCACAGACTATTCTTTAGTTATTCAAAACTAACTATTTTTTGTGTGTAACTAAGTGCGAAGTCTTTTAAATGGTTAAATAATAAATGTGCTATTGTTTATAAAAAAAGTCATAAACATATTAAATACAAGCTTTGTTAATGTGCTTAACTTTGTGAAAAAGTGTATAACTTGTATTTTAAGACGGTTTAGAGTTTTTTTCTTTTACATAAAGGTGAGAATGTAAAATAAAAATGTTTTTTTTAGAGAAAAATAAAGTTGTGAATAAAAAAATTTTAGCTTGAAAAATATAGACTTTGTTGTTATTCACAATTCATATTTTTTTGTGAAAAAGTTATACAAAGAGTATAAACAGTGGTTTTATTCTGATTGTGAGTATGTGAATAACTCTTTATATATGCTTTATTTGAAAGTTGAAATAGATAATTTTTTATGTTAATATGTATTATAAAAAAGAAAGGGATGGATTTATTCCAAAGGTATGTATAGATGTTAGAACCAAGCAAATTATGGGAGGCTTTAAAAAAAATATTAGAGGATAATCAGATTAGTTTTTCTGATTATATTAATCATAGTGTTAGAGCTATAGACTTTAGTAATTCAACTTTATTATTACAAATTGATGATTATAAATCATATGTAGAGATAGAAAATATAAAATCAGAAATAGAGAAAAAAGCCAATCAAAACTATGGTGCATTGCTTGGAGAAATTTCTATAGAGCTTAAAAAGAATTTCAAAGATTTTTTAAATCCTAATACTGTAAATAAAAAAGATAGAATTTTTAATAATCTTAATAAAAAATTTACTTTTAATAACTATGTTATTGGAGATAATAATTTATTTGCATATAAATTGGGTATGGCTATACTTGACGGTAAGTTATCAAATAGTCCACTTATGATATATGGAGATTCAGGATTAGGGAAAACACATTTAGCTCAAGCTATTGGGAATGAAATGATAGAAAAGAATCCTGAAAGTAAGGTATTTTATACTACATCTACAGAATTTTCTAATGAATTAATTAAAAGTTTTAGTGAAAGAACCACTATATCTTTTAAAGATAAATATGCAGATTTAGATATGTTAATAGTAGATGACATACAGTTTTTTGAAAATATATTTGGTAAAGGTGATGATAAGATACAAAAAGAATTCTATAATGCCTTTAATACTTTGCATATGGCAAATAAACCAATAATATTAATATCTGATAAATACCCAGAGGAATTAACTAATGTTGAGGCAAGACTAATTTCAAGGTTAGTTTCAGGTGCTTTAGTAGAACTTAAGATGCCAGATAAAACATCAAGAATTTCAATAATTAAGACAATAATTACTAAAGAAAATATACCTATGGATCAAGAATTAATGTATTTTATAGCTGATGAATTAGAAACGAATATTAGAGAATTAGAGGGCTTTGTTAATACTATAGTTGCAAGAGCTAAATTGATGAATGAAGTAGTTAATAAGAAAATGATAATAGATGAATTAAATAAGAAGATAATTAGAAAAAAAAGTTCTATAACTTCTGATAAGATACTTGATACTGTTTCCGTTTATTATAACATTGAGAAAGAAGAAATATTAGGTAAGAGTAGAAAAGCTGAAATAGTAAGAGCAAGAGATGCTTCAAGGTATTTACTTACCAATATATTAAAAATAACTTTAGGCGAAATAGGTAAAATGTTTAGTTCAGACCATACATCAATAGTTAAAGCACTAGAAAAAATAAGGGTTATGGAAACAGAAGATCCTAGTAATCAATTATTAAAGGATATTAAAGCTTTAAAATCAAATATAGAGAGTTAAGAAAGATGACATTTTAGTTATCTTTCTTTTAAATTAAAAATCAAAGAATAAAAAATAGGGTAGAATTTCAAGAGATATTTTTAGATAAAAAAATAACTTAAAATGTATTAATAAGATATATTAACAAAATAAATAATATATATTTCCTAAATATTTAAAAGAATGATATACTGACACTAATTAAAAAATTAAAATAATGAATATTTAGGAGGAAAATTATGAAAAAAATATTGTCTGCTAGTTTAGCAGTTGCAAGTCTTGGATTTTTAGTATCATGTGGACTAGGAAAAGCTAAATCTGAATTAGGAAATGGTGCTGGAATTAGTTTAAAATTCCCTATGGAGTATAAAAATGATGGAATTGTTGATGAGAATGCAGAATATAAGGTGTCACTTGTAGTTTCATCACCTTTTAAGGGGCTATTATCAAAATTACATTATACTGATGGTTATGATTCAAATATATTATCATATATTACTGAAGAAATTTTCTGGACAAATGAAGATTTTGAAATATTAAATATTGAAGGTGGTATTGCTACATTATCATTAGATTTAGAAAATAAGAAAGTAATAGTTAAATTTAAAGAGGGGTTAAAATGGTCAGACTGAAACCCTATGGGAGCAGATGATTTAATCTACACTTTAGAAGTATTAGGACATAAAGATTATACAGGAATTAGATATGATGAAAAAGAACATGGTAAAATAGTTGGAATGAAAGAATACCATGAGGGTAAAGCTGATAAAATTTCAGGAGTTACTAAAGTTTCTGATACAGAAGTACATGTACAATTATTTGAAAATGATTCTAAGGTAGTTACTGGTGGAGGGGCAATATCTAGTATGAGTAGTTTACTTCCTAAACACTATTTATCAGATGTAGCTATGAAAGATTTAGAAACTTCTGATAAAATAAGGAAAAATCCTCTTTCAAACGGTAAGTTTATTATAAAAAACATAGTACCAGGAGAAGCAGTAGAATTAGTACCCAATGAATATTATCATTTAGGAAAAGTTAAAGTTGGTAAGGTAACAATTAAAACTATTACTCCACAATTAGTAGTAGAAAGTATGAAACAAGGAGAATATCATACATATTTAGGAGTTCCTGGAGATGCTTATGATAAGTATTCTAAGTTAGATAATTTAGTAATGCTTGGTAGACCATCTCTTTATTATTCATATCTAGCATTTAATTTAGGTCATAGAGATAATGAAAAGAATGAAAATATAATGGATAGAGATACTCCATTGCAAGATGTTAATTTAAGAAAAGCTTTAGCATATGCACTAAATGTAGATGAGGCAGCACAAGCTTTCTACAAGGGGTTAAGAACTAGAGCTAATGGACAAACTCCACCAATATTTAAAAAATTCTATGATTCAACTAATGTTGGATATCCATATAATCCAGAAAAGGCTAAAGAATTATTGAAAAAAGCAGGGTATGAAGATACTGATGGAGATGGATTTGTTGATAAAGACGGTAAAAAATTAACGCTTAAATTTACAACAATGGGTGGAGGAGATGTTGCTGAACCATTAGCACAATTTTACTTACAAAACTGGAAAGAAATTGGAGTTGATGTTCAGCTAACAAATGGAAGATTACTTGAATTCCAATTATTCTATGAAAAAGTACAAGCAAATGATCCAGAAATAAACTTATATGCTGCTGCATGGGGAGTAGGAACATCACTTGATCCTTCACAATCAACTTCAAGATACGCTGCATTTAATATGACTCGTTTCGTAAGTGAAGAAAATGATAAATTACTTGCTGCAATTTCAGATCCTAAGGGATTAGCAGATCCAAACTATAAGGCAGAGGCATATAAGAAATGGCATAAATACTACTTAGATCAAGCAGTAGAAGTACCTTTAATGTTTAGTTATGGAGTTTCACCAATAAATAAAGCAATTAAGAGTGCTAATTTATACACAGATAGTGCAAGAAATAATATATTTGAAGGTGTTACAGGAGAACCAGCTAAAGCTTCTAACTAAATATTTGTTTATATAAACTAAATCATTTAAAATCGATTTAGTTTTAAAAAGAAGAGAGGAAATTTTCTCTCTTCTTATTTAAAAAAATTTTATAGGAGATTTAATGAGAATAAAAAAAGAATACATTTATGTTGGTTTATTAATATTTGGAATGTTTTTTGGTGCAGGAAATTTAATATTTCCACCATTTGTAGGTAAAGAATCAGGAAGTTCTGTATTTATTTCAATGTTAGGGTTTGGTATTACGAGTACCTTTACAACTATGTTGGGGGTATATTTAGGATTTAAAGAAAATATAATGGGAACAATATATAGTAAATTAGGCATTAAATTTACCAAATTTATTTTTAGCTTAGCATGTTGTACTATAGCTATAATAGCAATTCCACGTGCAGCCTTAACTCCATTTACTATGATAATTACAGAATTAGTTTCTGAACCAAAAACTATAGAAATTTTTAAAATTGTATATATAATACTATTTTTTTCTATAGTATATTATTTATCATACAATCAAAGTAGAATATTAACAGTAATAGGGAAAATCTTAACGCCTTTATTACTAAGTTTAATATTTATCATAACTATCATGACTTTGACTACTCAAAAATTAGAGTTTTTAGTTCCAAGTAAAACATATCAAAATCTTCCTATATTAAAAGGATTTTTACAAGGTTATAATACTATGGATAGTTTAGGTGCAATAATAGTTGGTATAACAGTAGTAAATATTATTAAGAATAACTATAATTTAAAAAAAGAAGAATTAAAAACCTATGGTAAATTTGGTGTAACAATTGCAGGAATTTTAATGTTTTCAATTTATTTAATACTTGGAATTTTTGGAGCAGGATTATCTAAAAACTATAATAATGCAACTAATGGTGCAATAATATTAAAAGAAATAGTAAGATTATTATTTGGAAATTTTGGAATATTTGTTTTAACATCAGTATTTTTTGTAGCATGTTTAACAGCATGTATTGCAATACTTACTTTTACTAGTGAATATAACTATGAGTCATTTAGTAATATGGCATATAGACAATGGTTGAAATTTTTCATATTTCTATCATTATTTTTATCAATATTAAGTTTGGATACAATATTAAATATTTCAGTACCTGTCCTTTTATTAGTATATCCAATAATATTATCTATATTAGTGTTGGAAATAATAAATGAAAAAGATAAAAGGGTGTATAAAGGGACTATGATTTTTTTAATAGTTTTAAATACCATAACCCTAATTAATTCTATTTTATTTAAATTATCTGTAATTACAGATAATTTAATGAAATTACCTTTCTATAAAGATAATTTCTCATGGGCTATACCAACTGCTATATCTTACGTTGTATTAAAGATAATTTATGTGAGAAATAAGCCGATAAATCAACATTAATTAATATTTTTTACACATCAACTTCATTGACAAAATTAGTTATGTAGGGGTATAATGTTAATAAGAATATGTGTATAAAATAGGAGAATAATTTATGAAGAAAATATTATCAATTTTACTATTGGTAGGATTAACATCATTTTCGGCAAAAGTAACAGGACCTAGGTATAAGGTAGATGGAGCATTTAGTGCTGTTCCACTTTTACTTCCAGAAAGAGGTAGTTTTGTAAAAATAGATGTAGGAATTTCTACATCAGTTTCATTTTTGCCTGAATGGAAAGCTCAAATTAATAAGGATTTTGATATTACATTTGGACCTAAATTTATAGCAAATCTAACGACTACAATAAAACATGATAAAACTGAAGTCTTTCCTAACGCATCTTTGGGAGTAGAAGCATCTTTTAACTATAAACTAAGAGAAAATCTTAAAATATATACTGCTTTAGAAACTGGATTAGGAGTAGGACCAAATATAGAAATAACTAATAAAGATAAAACTGTTGAGGCAAAACCAGCAATTATTGTTAAATTAGCAGGGGGTGCCAAAATAAATGATAGATACAGTATTGGAGGATATATAGGATATGGAAAAGGGCTTATTGGAGTAGAAGTTGGTTATACATTTTAATAATTAGACAGTGCATGCGTGCTGTCTTTTCTTTTACATGGATATTTAGAATTAGAGG